>DAOWME010000079.1 GCA_030643245.1 Deltaproteobacteria bacterium | reverse complement strand
TAACTTCCTCAAGTTGGCGCTCAGATTTAGGTCAGATTTATTCGATCTGAAAATACAAAACCACAGGAATAGTTTTGCCTATTTCGAGGATTTTGTGTTTGAAGATCGGGCAAAGATGGCCTGAAGATGAGATGTACAAATACTATTCAATATAATGACCCCATTTCCCTGCTACTAAATAAAAAAGGGCATACCACATAATTTAATGGAATGCCCTTTCTTTTTTTGAAAACAGTTAGTTAAACAACAGTGACATTTACGGCAGCCGGGCCTTTTTGACCTTGCTCTATGTCAAAATCAACCTTGTCGCCTTCATCGAGAGACTTGAAGCCGGTTGCATTGATTCCCGAATGATGAACAAACACATCCGGACCGTCTTGCTGCTCAATAAAACCAAAGCCTTTGCTGCTATTAAACCATTTTACAGTTCCATTAGCCATAGTGACATCCTCCTTTTTAATAAATTTTCATGGTTCCAAACTTCAGGTGCCACTTTTGACAAATGGATCTTCCCCTCAGAATAAAACAATCCCGCCAATAGAGACGAGCCTTCATGATTACTTTTCACTATAACATGTTTTTTATCAAAGTCAAGTTATTTCATATTGAATTGTATAATAACCTATTTCATCACCCCCTTAAGTATATTCCTCTAATACCACAGTGCAACTATTCGTTTCTACAAATATTCTCTGGATATCAACTAAACCCCCATACCAAGTAATCTGAATGTGTGGTATAATAGCCAAAAATGGAAGGGGGCCGCTGGCGCTCCATCCAATCTCCAATCCCCCTTCCGCTACGCCCCATGGGGATTGGAGATTGGATGGAGCATCTCCCATTACCCCAAGTAAGTCCGTCTAATAATGTAGATATGGCAGAATTACTATGGGATAGATTGAGGCCTTAATGCCGGCAAGTGGTAACCCTGCCCAACTGCACAGGTCCAATTTTTTTATGGCGTCCTGTTTTGCCAATTCAGCCAAAAATGATGATAATCCCGAATTGATCCAGATGTTGCATCAGTGAAACGTCCATGCATATGTATATGAGTGGATATGACAAGGATTGAAGCAACATGGTGGGATCGAGAGAGAATCATAAATAGTAAAGGAGTGGCGAGATGATATTAAAAGATAAGGTGGCACTTGTAACCGGAGCCAGCAGGGGGATTGGCGCCGCTATAGCAGGGGTTCTGGGCCGGTCAGGTGCCGCTGTAATCCTGAATTATCAGAAAGGTGTTGGAGAGCCAGACAGGGTTGTGAGAGAGATAAAGGCCTCGGGTGGTGACGCGGTAGCCATACCGGCCGATCTTACAAAGAAAGAAGAGGTCGATTCCATGATCCGATCCGGCTCGGACCGTTTTGGGACAATCGATATACTTGTGAACAATTATGTCAGCCCGATAGAGTTCAAAAGGTTTAGCGAGCTTGATTGGGAGGATATTCAGTATCAGATCGACGGGACCATAAGGGCTGCTTTTTATTGCTGCAAGGGCGTATTGTCGGGAATGATAGAGAACAAATGGGGGAGGATCATCAATCTTAACAGTACGATCATTCATAAGCCTGTTTCAGGGAGTCACGCTTATGCCTTAGCTAAGGGCGCCATGGAGGCCTTTACTAAAAACCTAGCTATTGAGTATGGGAGCTACGGGATTACTGTGAACATCGTATCGCCCGGCATGACCCTCACAAATGAGGTGTTGGCATTGGGCAATAAAATAAGGGAGAGACAGGCCAGGACCACACCGCTGGGGCGGCTCAGCACACCAGAAGAGGTGGCCACAGTTGTCTTGTTCTTTGCTTCGCCTTGGTCGGATATGATAACAGGAAGCTATCTTCCAGTAGATGGGGGGTGCGCGCTGCCGTAACAGTCATCCGCTTAGGAGTTGAAGCCAAGTCCCCGTTTCTGAAGTGATCTCTTCTTCACAGGCAAAATCAAAGCGTTCCATATCCCTCGTAAACGTCGAAGATGAAGAGGTTGAGGGGCTCAGACGGTTTCAGGAGGAAAAGGAGCGATGAGCAAAGGTAAGAGTAAAGTAACAGTGAGAAAACAAAGACAAAGGAGGCAGGAAAAATGTATGCTGGGAAGACAAGGTGCGTAAAAGAAGATCAACTACCGATGGAAGGAGTTAAAAATGCTACAATTCAATGGCTCATATCAGAAAAGGAAGGGGCCAAAGGGTTTGCCATGAGGCTTGTAACCCTCAAAAAAGGGGGTGTCATCCCTCTTCATGTCCACCCACAGATCCACGAACAATATATCTTAAAGGGTCGGGGTGTCCTATTTACCAAGGATTCCGAGAAAGAACTGGAACCGGGTGATTTTGCATTTGTGGATTCAAATGAGGCTCACGGGATGAAAAACATGGGTGATGAAGACTTTGAAATCATATGCTGTATGAATTTTTAACAGGCATGGTTTAAATTAAATGTGGCATAGGGTCCAAGGTTTATGGCATATGGGGTTAACCCTACACCATATATCTTGATCCTTAGACCTTATGCCCTAGACTTTAAAACATCCCCGGTCATCTATATTGTTGCTTATTGTTCGACAAACCTAATAAAACATGGGTCTCCCATACGTTACAATTACAAGGAGGTTTTGATATGTTCTATGCAGAGCGGTTGGCACAGTGGGTTGTTGAGTTGAAGTATGAGGATTTGCCGGTGGACGTGGTTGAAAAGGCGAAGGACTGCATCTACGATTGGGCGGGTATCGCGGTTTATGGCGCTGACTCACCCTGGACCAAGGCCCTTCTCGATATGGTGAAAGAGACCGGTGGAAAGGGAGAATCTACTATTTTGGTGCATAATGAAATGGTGCCATGCACGAACGCTGCCATGGTGAATGCGGTTATGGCCTTGAGTTACGACCTGAGTGATACCTATCCAAAGGTTGAACTCCACCCCAGTTGCAGTGTGATCGCATCGGCATTGGCTATGGCGGAGAGGGAGAATGTGACAGGAAAAGACCTCATAACATCGGTTGTGGCAGGATATGAAGTGATAACAAGAGCTGCGTCATCCATGAACAGGAGGCCCCAGAGCTTTACCGCTGCCAGGGGGTTTGAGGCAAATTCTATATTCCCGCCATTCGGCGCTGTGGTCGCCTCCGGTAAGCTCCTGGGGCTCAATGCGTTGGAGATGACGAATGCCATCGGTCTGGCAGGGGGGTCTATGGGGGCATCCACCATTGATTACCTTGTGGACGGTAACTGGACCTACCGGTGGAATTCGGGTAGGGCCTCCCAGAATGGGGTACAGAATGCCCTCATGGCAAAGAAGGGGTTTGTGGGACCTCACGCAATCTTTGAAGGACAATGGGACAAGAAGGGAAGGTTCGGGGTGATTAATGCACTGGCAGGGGATATGATGTTTAAAGATGACTTGGTGGATGGTCTTGGGGAGGTCTGGAATATCAAAGAGATGGCCTTTAAGTATTACGGATGCTGCCATTACAACCAGGGATACATGGACGGGGTCATCAAGCTCATGAAGGAACACCGGTTTGGCGCAGAAGAGGTTGATGCGGTAATGGCGTACCTCCCCCATTTTGCGCTCTTCCTCGGTGTGCCCAGGGAGGTGAAGATCAAACCGAAGAACCTGACCATTTCCCAGTGGAGTCTTCCTTTTGTACTGGCGACTGTGCTGACCGACGGTCATCTACTTAATCCGAAAGTGCAGCTATCTGAGGAGAAGCTTACAGATCCCAAGATGCTTGCGCTGACGGAGAGGGTTAAGGTGGAGAGGGACAGGGAACTGGATAAGGCCTTTATGGAAGAGGGCATATTCAAATCTCCGGTGAAAGTCTCTTTAAAAGACGGTACAGTGCATGAGATCACTTCCACATGCAAAGGGTTCAGCCATAACCCCGTGACCAGGGAAGAGATGGACGAAAAATTCGATGTGCTCACTTCAGGTGTGTTCGATGACGAGAAAAGAGAAAGGGTGAAGAAGGAATTGAAAAATCTTGAAAAGATAGAGAACATCTCCGAAATGGTAAGGCGCTGGTGAGGTAAGGGACGATCAACGATTTTTTCAGAGAGGTCGTTATGGGTGCTTATGCGGTATTCTGGCGGGAAATGGTTATATTGAAGAGGCGGTTTCTGAGAGTTTTGGGATTATATACCGTATCCCCGCTGCTTTTTCTGATTGCTTTCGGTTGGGGGATGGGGAGAAGCCTGAATGTGGAAGGCGTGGGTTATATGACCTTCATGGTGCCGGGGCTTATCGCCCTCTCCTCCATGAGCCAGAGCTTCAGCATCGCAATGGACATCAATATCGCTCGCTTTTACTGGATGACCTTCGAGGAATTTCAGAGCGCCCCTGTATCCTCTTTATCCATAGTCCTGGGAGAGGTGTTGAGCGGGATGGTAAAGGGTATGCTGGCCGCCATAATGATATTTGTCCTGGCCCTTTGTTTTGGGGCTGAACTGAGGGTCAATGGCGGCTTTTTTCTCTATATATGTCTCAACACTTTAATGTTTGCCTCCGCTGCCGTGATTACATCGATGGTGGTCAAATCCCACGCAGACCAGGCGAGCTTTAACGGTTTCTTTATTCTGCCCATGTCCTTTCTCTGCGGGACGTTTTTCCCTTTGTCGAGACTCCCTGAATGGGCCTATTTCACGGCAAAGGTTCTTCCATTAACCCATGCCAGCGCGTGTATTCGCGCAGCGGCTCTGGGGCGGGATGTCCCCCTGGTTTCTCTTGGAATTATGGTCTTCTATTCCGTGTTGTTTTTCTCTGGGGCAGTTATATGTGTAAAAAGGGCCAGCATCTAGTAAATTCTCACTATGACTTACATTATCAGAACCGAAAGATTGGCTAAGGAATACGGCAGTATTACTGCTATTGACTGTCTTGACCTGGCAGTGACTGAAGGGGAGATATTTGGATTTCTCGGTCCAAATGGGGCCGGCAAGACCACGACCTGCCGAATTTTGACCACCCTGACCAAGCCCACGTCAGGCAGGGCGTTCATCTCCGGCTATGATGTGGTGGACGACCCTGTCAAGGCCAAGGGGGGCATGGGGATAGTGCCCCAATACCTTAACGTGGATGGGGAACTGACTGCGTATGAAAACCTCAAGCTCCACGGTATGCTTTATGGGATGGATAGGGAGACGAGAAACAGACGCATCAAAAAGCTACTCGACTTCGTGGAACTGTCAGACAGAGCGTCTTCACTGGTTAGCACCTTCTCCGGGGGCATGAAGAGAAGGCTGATGATCGCGAGGGCGCTTCTCCATGAGCCGAAGGTATTGTTCCTGGATGAATGCACAGTCGGGCTCGATGCCCAAACCAGGCGGCGAATTTGGGGACTGATTCGGCGGATAAATCAGGAAGGGGCTACCGTGTTTCTTACCACCCATTACATCGAGGAGGCAGAGGTGTTATGTCACAGGGTGGGGATCATCGATTATGGAAAGTTAATTGCCGTTGATACCCCCAAGAGGCTTTTGAACCAGACCGGCGATTTTGTAGTGGAGACCCTCGATAATGACGGGGGGCAGGTTCGGTTTTTTCAGGACAAGGAAGATGCAGCACAGTTTGCCGCATCTTCAGACCGCGATGTTACGATGCGGAAAAGCAACCTGGAGGATGTATTTATCCGGATTACAGGTAGGCGGGTGAGTGAATAGGCTTGTGGCCGGCCAAGTGATGTGGTAGAGTGAAAACGTTATGGTTGACAGTATGAAACATGGGGAAAGGAAGCGAAACGCTCTTCAGTTATTGGAAAAATTAGGGGACGCCCACGGCGCATCTGGTTGCGAAGATGCGGTTCGCCGTATTTTTCGTGATGAGCTTGATGAGAACATACGAACGGACAGAACCGGCAATATAATCTGCGAAAAAAGAGGCACAAGGAAGCACCCGCGGGTTATGTTGGCTGCGCATATGGATGAGGTTGGGTTTGTTGTCCAAAATATCACCAGAGCCGGTTTGATTAAGTTTGCACCCCTTGGCGGTTGGTGGCCACACACACTCCTCGCCCAGCGTGTGCGGATCCGGACATGGGAAGGCTCGGAGATTATTGGCGTCATTGGCGCTAAACCGCCTCACTTTCTCGGTAAGGGTGATCGGGAGCAGGTGCTGGCACTGGAGAAGATGTTTATCGATGTGGGGGCGAAGGACGAGGGTGAGGTCCGGGAGCTTTTCGGTATTCGGCTGGGAGACACTATCGTCCCGGAAAGCGCGTTCACACTGATGCATAACCCGGAATTCCTACTTTGTAAGGCCTTTGACAATCGTGTTGGTGTTGCGCTGGCGATTCAGGTTGTGGAAGAGATGGTCGATATTCCTCATCCTAACACCCTTTGCACTGTAGGGACCGTTCAGGAAGAAGTTGGGGTGCGGGGTGCTCATACCGCAGCTTTCAGTTTCAACCCTGATGCTGCCATCATTCTGGAAGGAACGCCTGCGGACGATATTCCCGGCATACCCGAGGAGGAACGTCAGGGTGTATTGGGGAAAGGGGTGCAGATTCGGCTCCTAGACCCTTCGGCCATCATGAACCGTCGATTCACCCACTATGTGTTGGATCTAGCGCAGGAAAATAATATTCTTCACCAAGTTGCCGTTCGCAAAAGCGGCGGCACAGACGCACGGGCAATTCAGTTATATGGCCAGGGTGTCCCAACCATTGTCCTTGGTGTACCCGCCCGTTACATCCACACCCACAACACGATTATTCAGATTAACGATTACCTGACTGCTCTCGAATTAGTGGTAATACTCATCCAACGTCTCGATAAATGCACCGTCGAAGGGTTCACCGTGTTTGATGATTGAGTATGTGGAGAGGGTAGAGCAGGTATATATGCAAAGGAGATGAAGATGTTTGATCAAGAGAAGGTTCAAGCCGTCTATGAGTATTTACTGTCTGAATTTCCGAATTCTACAGTGGAGGATCGGTGCGATGAAGACCGCGGCGCTTATCTTTTCCGGATTGACCACCAAGGCACGGTGTATTCCGCTGTGGTTTCTGATGCGTTCCTAGATAGTCGCAGTGCCTCGGATATTAAGGTTACGCTGAAGACGTTTCTCCTTGCCGAACATTTACGGGACATGATTGATACCGGTGTGGCCGTGACGAAGACAGGACTCAATACTCCGTAGAACAGCACTGTAAGTGATATCGGGAGGAAGAGAAACAGCGCAAAGGACCCTACCCCATGGGGGTATTCAGTGACGCGTTCTGGGCGTATAAGCTCAGGGGCGAGGCCGAAATAACTTCTTCAAGTTGGCGCTCAGATTTAGGTCAGATTTGTTCGATCTGAAAATACAAAACCACAGGAATAGTCGGCATCCTTCATACATCAGTTTACACTTTTGAAATTATGGCTGCTTCAACGGTGCCGAGACCGTTTTTTTATTAGAAAGTGTAAACTACTTTATAGCTTTTATGAAGGATGCCAATTATACAGGTCGAAAAAAGATAGTCGCAAAATGGGGTATGTTTTTGTGATACACTGAAAGGAGGGAAGAGCATGAAGGATGATACTCCCAATTGTGCCCAATGCCCTGTTAATACAGCGGAACGGCTGTGCAGAACGGAAGAGGGGAAAGCACCCCCCGCTTGTCCTACTATAAATAAGCGGGAGCTTATTGAAAAATGCCTGGAGGAATATGAGAGGCCCGATGTTCTGGAATTTGCAAAGCAATCATCGATACAGGAAGGGGCCGGGTACGAGGGCAAGGAACGCGGGTATGCATACGTAAGACCGGTGAAACCCCGCATTTTGGAAGTGATGGAATTTGCTCAAAGAATGAAATACAAACGGCTTGGTCTTGCGTTCTGCATAGGCCTTCGGAAAGAGGCCAGAATCGTGGGGAAGCTTTTTTCTGCCAAGGGGTTTGATGTGATTTCCGTCGTGTGTAAGGTGGGTCGAATTCCAAAGGAGAAGATAGGCGTCCGCGACGACCAGAAGATTTCTGTGGGGCATTTTGAGTCTATGTGCAACCCAATCTTACAGATTTCGATCCTTAATGATGAAAAAACAGATTTCAACGTATTGATGGGATTATGCGTTGGACATGACTCTTTGTTTTTTAAATACGCAGCGGCCCCTTGCACGGTACTTGCCGTTAAAGATCGCCTTCTTGGGCATAATCCCTTGGCTGCGGTTTATAATATTGATAGTTATTACCGTTACCTGAAGTAGTGTCCATCCGGAAATGAGGATTTTTGTTCAAGATCAAGGCATGCGAAAAAAATAACCGCAGGCATATGTTTAATATTCCGAGGATTATTTTTTGAGCATAACGCAGATATTGCGCAAAAAGACCATTTATGGATGGACACGAAGTAGGAGGTATCGTCTTCTTGTCCTTTCTTGTGATGGTAAGTTGGAAAGTAATGCTCATATCTTTATGGGTCTGTGCCTTTATTCTGCTGGGTGTCGATACTGCCTTTGAAGCGACTTATTTCGATGAGATGGGAAGGAAGATGGACATCCCGCATAACCCGCAAAGGATCGTCTCCTTGGCGCCGAGTATCACGGAGACCCTCTGTTTTCTGAATCTCGGTGAAAGAATCGTGGGAGTTACTCAATTCAGCAACTACCCTGAGGAGTCAAAGACCAAAGCAAAGGTTGGGAGTTACATAAACCTCAATGTCGAAAAGATCGTCTCCTTGAACCCGGACTTGATAATAGGTATAGCGGACGGGAATAAGAAGGAATCCGTGGATATACTCGAAGCGTTCGGATATCCCGTATACGCTGTGAACCCCAGGTGCGTGAAGGATGTCTTCCGAACCATCGAAAACATAGGGGAGATCACGGGCACTATGGATAGGGCCAGGGAGTTGGTGGTTGAATTGAGAAACAGGATACATACCGTTGAGGCGCGCACGAGGGGAGCGAAAATACCGAGGGTATTCTTCCAGATTGGGATAAATCCTCTCATAACCGTGGGCAAGAACACATTTCACAATGACTTGATGCGGATGGCTGGTGGCGTTAACATTTCAGGAGAAGAAAAGGAAAAGTACCCCCGATACAACCTGGAGAAAGTTTTGCTCAAAGCCCCTGAGGTCATCATTATATCTACCATGCACAAGGGAGGGGGCTTTGATCGAAAGAAAGAAGAATGGATGAAGTGGAAGAGCCTCCCGGCTGTCAAAAATGAGAGGATCTATATTATTGATTCAGATCTCGTTGACCACCCGTCCCCCCGCATAATCGATGGATTGGAAGAACTGGCACGGTTGATTCACCCGGAGCTGTTCGAATAGGTTAGGGGCGGGGCCGAAATAACTTCCTCAAGTTGAGATGTACAAATGGGGAAGTTATTTCGGCCTCGCCCCTTAGGGAGCGAAATAGAAAGATGGTAGTAACCCTTCGAAAGGTGATATTTGTATCTTTGGTGCTTGTTGGTATTTTTGTTGTCGTTGGGATACTATCTATCTCTCTGGGAACGGCTGATATCGGGTTGATGAAGATATTGAAAGGGGTTTTTGCATGTGGAACGGATACCGTCGGTGGATGGACTGACACAGAGAGAGTCATTATTCTCCAAATCCGTTTGCCCAGGATCATACTGGCAGGGATTGTCGGCGCTTCCCTTTCGGTAGCCGGAGTGGTATTTCAGGCTCTTTTTCGAAACCCCCTGGCAGACCCATATGTCCTGGGAATTTCAGGAGGATCGGCCGTCGGTGCTATTCTGGCAATTATCCTAGGGCAAGGACTTGGCCGATTTACTATCCCGGCGGCCTCTTTCTGTGGGGCAATTTTAACCATCATGCTGGTCTTGGGCATCGGTAGGAGTGGATATCGATTCCACCCCAATACATTGCTTCTGGCAGGTGTTGTGGTTGGTTCCTTCTTCTCCGCTGTAATCATGTTCTTGGTGTCCATTACCCAGGATGAAAGGATTCACAGTATACTCTTTTGGCTAATGGGGGACTTCAGCTTCTCTACGTATAGCGAGATCATAATTGTTGCCCCGTTTGTCCTCGTTGGTGTTCTTATTATCTATTTCTATGCCCACCCCTTGAACCTCATCATTACCGGAGAAGAGACAGCCATCCAACTCGGTGTCGAGGTGGAAAAGGTTAGGAGATTATTGCTCATTACCGCTTCCCTGATTACAGGTGTGGTTGTTTCGGTGAGCGGCATCATTGGTTTTGTAGGGCTAATGGTTCCCCACATGATGCGCATGGTGTTCGGTTCCGACCACCGTCTCCTTCTGCCGGCATCCTGTTTTTTTGGTCTTTCTTTCCTGGTCATCGCTGATACCATTGCAAGGACGATAATTGTGCCCCTGGAGTTGCCCGTGGGAGTGATAACGGCCATCTTCGGGGCCCCGTTTTTTATCTACTTGCTACGAAAAAGGGGTCTAAATTAGGCAGATGATAAACGTTTCCAGCGTAAGTTTCAGATATGTTGACCAATGGGTGTTAAGAGACATCTCATTTGATGTGACCAAGGGGGAATTCTTAGGGGTGATCGGTCCGAACGGTTCCGGGAAGACGACCCTGTTAAAAAGTCTCAATAGGATTTTTGTTCCCCAAGAGGGAGATGTCCTTGTGGGTGGGGTAAATGTCAAGGAGATAAAGAGAAGAGAGCTGGCACGGGTTGTGGGTATGGTTCCCCAGGAAGCTCCGATGGTATTTCCAGTTACCGTTTTGGAGCTGGTACTGATGGGAAGGGCGCCATACTTGAAGGGATTGAGCTTTGAAGGAGAGAAGGATTGTGAAATCGCTCGACGGGCCATGGAGATGACAGATACACTCCAGTTCTCTAAGAGAGTGGTAGGCGCTCTGAGCGGGGGTGAAAAGCAGAGGGTCTTGATAGCCCGGGCCATTGCCCAAGAGCCGGACGTACTGCTTCTCGATGAACCCACATCATTTCTTGATATTAAACACCAAATTGAGATCTATGATCTCATAAAGGGACTGAGTTTGCGAAATGGCCTGACCATAGTCGGTGTCTCTCATGACATCAATATGGCCGCCCAGTATTGTGACAGGATAATTCTCTTAAGTAATGGCAGGGTTTATAAGGTTGGAACCCCGGAGGAGGTTATCACCTGGGAGAATATCGAAGGGGTGTATGGCTGTACTGTTCTTGTTGATAAAAATCCCGTAACTGGCAAACCAAGGATTACACCGGTGAGCAAGGATATAGAAAGAGTCTGGTTAGGGACGGGGACGAAATAACTTCCTCAAGTTGGCGCTCAGATTTAGGTCAGATTTGTTCGATCTGAAAACGCAAAACCGCAGGAATAGTCGAACTATTTTGAGGATTTTGTGTTTGAAGATCGGGCAAAGATGGCCTGAAG
>DAOWME010000272.1 GCA_030643245.1 Deltaproteobacteria bacterium | reverse complement strand
CCACGTATCGCCGTATTCGCTGTGGAGTTTTTCCCATGCAGACAGATTCTTTTCTATCTTAAAGACGAATGTCCACAATTCATCAAGCTGGGCCTGGTCCACCTGAAGATTGCGCATCAGGTAAGGGACGTGGCCGAAATAACTTCCCCAAGTTGGCGCTCAGATTTAGGTTAGATTTGTTCGATCTGAAAACGCAAAACCGCAGGAATAGTCGAACTATTTTGAGGATTTTGTGTTTGAAGATCGGGCGAAGATGGCCTGAAGATGAGATGCACAAATGGGGAAGTTATTTCGGCCACGTCCCTTATCAAGCAATCAGTCCCCCATCCCCTGGTGGGAGAGGGATAGGTTGAGTGGGAATTCATGTGTCAGTGCTGGGGGTTTTTTCTTGACATACCATATCTTGTGGTATATATACAATCTTTATACAATATAAGCGGTTAAGAATGCCGATGAGGTCTCCCACACGCTTGGGGCTACAGCGGGACATCCGAGATATACCGTACCCAGGATAAGATAAAGTTTCTCAGGCTGAAGGGATCAACTGTTTCATACCGGCGCTACGATCATTTCGGGGAAAGTGCGGTTCACAGAAATTGGGAGGTAATTAAAAATCAGTTTAGCGATCTGTACTCTGGCCAGTGGCAGCAAGGCCAACGCAATCTATATGGAAGCCGGTAAGACAAAGATCCTTGTCGATGCGGGTCTGAGTGGAAGAGAGACCCGAAAGAGACTCCGGGATATAGACGTTGATGTGGCGGATCTGGATGCCATTGTGGTATCTCACGAACACATAGACCACGTTCGGGGACTGCAACCTTTATCGAGGCAACTAAACCTACCTGTCTACATAAACAGTCCGACCCTTTTAAGTATTAAAAAGGTTGCTATCAAAGAAAACGTGAGGGAATTCGAGACAGGGAAGCCATTCTCCCTTAGAGACTTCTTCTTTGAGCCGTTTTCAGTGCCCCACGATGCCGCTGATCCGGTTGGGTTTACAATACGATACAAGGAATGGAAGATAGGCATCGCCACAGACTTGGGCTTTGCAACGAAACTGGTAATAGAGAGGCTAAAGAAATGTGACATCCTCATATTAGAATCCAATCATGATGAAGAGATGCTAAAGTCCGGACCTTATCCCTGGGAAGTGAAGCAGAGGGTCAAGGGTCGCCTCGGTCATCTCTCTAACCATCAGGCTGCCTCCCTCATCAAAGAGGTGGATCATGGAGGTCTTAAGCATATCATACTGTTTCACATCAGCGAGACGAATAATAGCCATGAGAAGGCCACGGAAGGCGTCAACTTCCTGTCAGAAAATGGCCACCATGATCGCGTCAACATCTTACTGGCGCTGCAACACAGGGTCGGTAAGATGATATCTCTGCAAGCCCGGAGAATAAATGGATGTGAAAGGTATCCCTATCCCGGATGAGGGTTTCATAATCTTACCAGTTCATACTCCCTGGTTCCCAACCCTATTTCCTCTCCATACTGCAATTGTGTATTCCAGTCCAAGTGTGGATAAACCCCTTTGAACTTGTCCTCTCCCGGATTAAAATTAGCTTTCAACCCGGAGTTTTCAATGCCCATCTGTTGATTGACCAGGTCTACTGATGCCTGATCAATCGCCACCGGATCAGTTGAAGCGACTATGCCCACGTCAGGGACTATGGCTGCACCTGAGCATGGGTAACAATCACACGTAGGGGTCACTTGTGTGATGAAGTTTATGAATACCGATCTTTTTTCCTTACCCTTAAGCACACCCACTGTGTATTCGACCATCTTTTGCTGGAAGACAGCGCTCGTTTCATTCCACTGGGCCTGAATAGCCCCTTGCTTACAGATCAAAAAGCATTCTCCGCAGCCTATACATTTCTCCGGGTCTATCCTCGCCTTCTCATCTACAATTGATATGGCCCCCTGAGCGCACCAGTCAAGGCATTCACCACATCCTATACAGAGTTTCTTCTTGACCACAGGGTTGATATTTGAGTGTTGTTGAAGCTTTCCTATGCGCGAGCCACACCCCATGCCGAGGTTCTTTATGGTTCCCCCAAAGCCGGAGAGGTCATGGCCTTTGAAGTGGGCTACGCTTACTATGCTATCACTATGAAATATCCCGTATCCTATGGTTACATCTTTGAATATTTCTTTGTCGATCCTCACCTTAACAGCGCTACCACCCTTGAGCCCGTCAGCGATGATTAAGGGCGCACCAACTACAGCATAGTCGAAACCGTTCTCAATGGCTGTCACGAGGTGAGAGACCGCATTCCCTCTTTCCCCTGTGTAAAGAGTATTGCAGTCAGTAAGGAACGGCTTTCCTCCATACTCCTTTACCATGTCCACAACCTTTCTGATGAAGACCGGGCTTATGTATGCTGTATTCCCTTTTTCGCCAAAGTGGAGTTTCACCGCAACGAGGCCGCCTTTCCTAACCCTTGACCTTAGATCGACTCTTTCCAATAGGGTGGTCAATTTTGAAAACATGTTCTTCCTCGGAGTAACCTGCAAGTCCGAATAAAACACCTGACTGGTCATAACAACTCCTCCTGTATTATAAGTAAGCTAGTGCCCATCCATAAATGGACTTCTTAAGAAAATGGGCACGAGTTGGTTTCCAATTCAGAAATGAGCAATTTTTTCTCTGAGCAAGGCCGCACGACGGTTTGCGCTGAGGCTTACATGATCGTACGTCGCAGGCGGAAACCGGAGGAGAACGCAGCTCAGGGGAAAAATGGCCATTCCTGGATGGAAACAAGCTAAGGGACGTGGCCGAAATAACTTCCCCAACT
>DAOWME010000177.1 GCA_030643245.1 Deltaproteobacteria bacterium | reverse complement strand
CTTCAGGCCATCTTTGCCCGATCTTCAAACACAAAATCCTCAAAATAGTTCGACTATTCCTGCGGTTTTGCGTTTTCAGATCGGACAAATCTAACCTAAATCTGAGCGCCAACTTGAGGAAGTTATTTCGTCCCCGTCCCTTAGCACGCCATCCGGTCCATTCACTTGACCTCATATCAAACAACCCTGTCAATAAATCCCTTAATCCTGAAAAATACTTCCTCACATCCATCACGGCAGAGGATGCCATGGCGATTGTATTCGAACGAATAAAATTCCTTCTCTTCTGAACTGAGATTATCAAGTATAATTGAGGCGCTTCGCGGGTCTACAACAGGATCGTTCTTCTCCTGGATTACAAGGGTCGGCACGGAGATACGTTCCAGGCGCTCTCTGGCTCTGTCCATGAGAAGGCCAAGTTCTCTTACTCCCTTGATGCTGTTTTTCGTGTAATTGATATCGGGGTTCTCCGGGGAGTTATCAATATACTCCAATTTTCCTTCATCTATCTTGAACCTCTCCAGGATTTCGTTCCAGAAATGAATAGGGCCAACGAGTTTTGTCTTGATGCTTTTGAGCTGCAGAGGAGCGTTAACAGTGAAAACACCACCTATCTTGTCTTCCTTGTTTGCAGCAGCCAAAAGCGCCAGGGTTCCCCCTGTGGAAAACCCACCGATGATTACGCGCTCACATGCATTCCTTAAGATAGCATACCCCCTGTTAAAGGAGTCATACCAATCGTTCCATATAACGTCCGCCAGGTTATAAGGCGATGTGCCGTGTCCCCTCAAACGCGGGCCGTAGACAGAGTATCCAAACCCGGCAAGATAGTCCCCCAGCAATCTCACCTCCTGTGGAGTTGCCATATATCCGTGGCAGACTAATACCCCCACCCGTGATTTCCCTGGATGTAGATAAAAGGGCGCGCCTATATGCTCAGGTTTTGAGAGATCCACATCGTAGTACCTGTCGTAATCCTCTTCAAACATCTCCTGGTCAAACCTGCAGAGGCACCTCACCATTCTTGACCTGATCTTCTTCCCTGAACGGCGGAATTCCTTCCGGATAATCTTTCGGAGATCCCTTACATGTTCTATCTCGTTTGCTATAACCCTGACCGTATTCTCCAGTCGTACGGTGTGAAATTCATGACTTGCTTCGAGCCTCCTCCTGTTAATGACATAAGTATCATCTGCCTTTTCAATGATCCCTCCCTTTATGGCAAGCTCTTCAAAATCATTATATTCCCTGTCTCTTTCGTCTGCCACAAGTTCAATAAGGAGACTGTTCAGGAAGGGGTCAAGGTTAAACCCCTTCTTTTTAATCTCTTCGGATGCCAAAAAAAGCTTACATTTGAATAGATAGACCGATGTTCTTTTCCCGTTCAGAGATACTAAGCCCAGTGAAAAGAGATGATCCATATTGACGGTTACCATGGAATAGATGCTATCCATGAAGTGGTCAGTCAACCGGCGAGAGATCCGCACCAGTTTGAAGCGCGCCGGGTCATCACCACAGAAAAGCCCTCTCCGGTAGTCCGTCAACAAAGAAAAGAGTCTGTTTTTCTTGAGGTAGTAACGATCCA
This sequence comes from Deltaproteobacteria bacterium, assembly GCA_030643245.1. Taxonomy (GTDB): domain Bacteria; phylum Desulfobacterota; class UBA8473; order UBA8473; family UBA8473; genus JAUXHQ01. The sequence goes on along the minus strand of DAOWME010000177.1, from coordinate 4,841 downwards.
AGAAGTCCCTTACCATTACCGGTTTCCCGAAAGTCACGTGGATGTGAGAACCGGAAAAGAGCAAATTCCCTTCAATCTCCAACTCCTCTTCCAGACGCTCCGGTATCTCTTTGATGAACCTCGACGCGAGAGACTGGATGATATTCTTCCCGGGTCTTATGGGAAAATAGGTAAGGTTTGTGGGGATGATAACCGTCTCTTTTGGAGAGATGTCATCGAGTCCCTCAATGGAAAACCTCTTAAGAAACTCCGAGGTCCTCTCGTCATCTCCTTTTCTGTGGGCGGATTTGATAGTTTTCTTATACAGCTCGGAAAGGATGGCCAGGTAAGCAGACCCCGTATGTATGTGACCCTCTCTCCCAGGGTAGCGAACCCCGAGGTGCCGCGAACGGATTACCTTTTTTGTCTTGATCATCGCCCCTTCGGGAAAGATAACCCAGTTTTTCCTTCCGGCAATGAGGTCCCCTACTATAATATCGTTACGATTTTCGGAGCCAACGGACATGGCGCCCACAGCATTCAGATAATCCCCAAGCTTTCCCTTAAAGAACGATGAGTCGGCCAGAGAATTAGGCATGTTCTTCGTTACTTTTTTGATGATATAAGGAAGAAGAAAGGTCTCTACCCTGGTAAAATGGTTTACCACATAAAGGATGGGGTTTTCAGGTATATTTTCCTCACCCTTTGTCTTTATGTCCGCCTTTATAAATCTTTCCAAAAGCTTAAGGGTGAGTATTGAACCATGCAATATGGCGTTTGTCATGGGCGGATTCATTTACTTCCCCAGGGAGACATTCAAATTGAACGCGGCGGCTTCTGCATTTTGCCTTCTGTCTTGCACTTAAAACAACCTTCCCTGCATATCCTCTTTGCAAGTCCTTCCGAAGTGTTTAAAGACTTGTTTTGTAACCACCCTGCCCCGTGGGGTACGGGATAGATATCCCTGTTGAATCAGAAAGGGTTCATACACATCCTCAATGGTATCTTTTTCTTCGTTGACTGCCGCGGACAGGGTGTCGATCCCCACAGGACCGCCATCAAACTTATCGATTATAGTTAATAGAATCTTACGGTCCATCTTGTCGAACCCCTTGTCATCAACTTCAAGCATCTCCAAGGCATCTTTCGCCACCTTTGCGGTGATCACACCGTCCGCTCTCACCTGTGCATAGTCCCTAATCCTTCTAAGCAGACGGTTCGCCACCCTGGGAGTCCCCCTTGATCTCTTTGCGATCTCAATAGCGCCTGCGGGGTCCATTTTGACATCCAAGATCCTGGCCGAGCGTTCAACGATTGTCTGAAGCTCGTCATTAGAATAAAAATCAAGCCTTGCAATCACCCCAAACCTGTCTCTCAAAGGGGATGTGAGTAACCCTGCTCTTGTTGTTGCACCAACTAAGGTGAATCTGGAAATATCGAGTTTAATAGACCGGGCGCTCGGCCCCTGCCCGATAATTATATCGAGTTTATAATCTTCCATGGCAGGATAGAGGATCTCCTCAACCACGTGATTGAGGCGGTGAACCTCATCGACAAAGAGCACGTCATGTTCCCGGAGGTTAGTAAGGATTGCCGCCAGATCGCCAGGACGTTCGATTACCGGACCTGACGTGGCCTTGATGTTGACATTCAATTCCTGGGAGACTATGTAAGCTAGGGTAGTCTTACCCAACCCAGGGGGACCATAGAACAATACGTGATCCAAGGCCTCTCCCCTCTCCCTTGCCGCCTCAATAAATACCCTGAGGTTTTCTTTAATCTTCTCCTGACCTACATATTCATCCAACAATCTCGGCCGAAGACTGGTATCGTAGTAAGTATCGTCTTCCTGACCCTCCGGCGCGACATCCCGTTCGATCATCGTATACTCCAAAATAGTCAAGAAGAGGTATCAAGGACTCGGTCTTTTCAAACACGCTCTTAGGGACGGTGTCCTTATTTGGACAGTACTTTTAACGCCTCTTTGAGCAAGTCCTCAACGATCAAGGTATCGCCTGTCATGAAATTCTTGGCCTTTCCCAATGCCCTTTCCGCCGCAGCCTTTTTGTAACCGAGGTTCACAAGGGCAGAAACAACATCCTCCTCAATCTCTTCGTGGTCTCCTTTTCCGGTAGCTGGAGGTTCATCAGAAAGCGACACCCTTCCGATCTTGTCCTTTAACTCAACCACCATCCGCTCGGCTGTTTTTTTGCCAATTCCCGGCGTGGCGCATAATTTCCGTACATCTCCTTCTGATAACGCCTCGCAGAGATCACTTCCGGGAATTCCCGAAAGGATGTTAACCGCCAACCTGGGTCCTATGCCGGATACACCTATGAGGAGTTGGAAGAGATCCTTTTCCACCATTGTAAGAAAACCATAAAGCTGCAACAGGTCTTCCCGGATGTGAGTATAGGTATTCAGTCTGATAGTGCTGTCAATATCAGGTAGCTGGTAAAAGGTGGAAAGAGGGGTATGAACCTCGTAACCCACCCCGTTAACATCAATAATGAGATAATCCGGAGACTTATGAACTAGTTTTCCCTGAATCTGTGCAATCATCTCGATTGTCTCAAGGCGTCTTTCATTCTTATGGAGTTTATGTGGCAGATCGCCACAGCGAGGGCATCGGAGGCATCAAAGGAGACAACCTCCGGAAGGTTCAGGAGTTCTTTAACCATCATCTGCGTTTGACTCTTCGTGGCCCTCCCATAGCCCACGACCGCCTGTTTTATCTCCATCGGACTGTATTCATAGACGTCAAGGTCTGCATTGACTGCCGCTAGAATTGCTATCCCTCTGGCATGCCCGAGCTTTAGTGCGGTCTTCGCATTCTTGTAGTAAAAGAGGCCCTCAACGGCCATAATGTCCGGTGAGCAACGGCGTATAACCTTTTGCAGATCATCATAAATTTTCTTCAAAGATTGGGGCAAAGATGCCTTTTTGGGGACCGTAATTTCTCCATTCTCCCCATGGAGAAGTCGATTCTCTCGTTGTTCAACAATACCATAACCAGTGACAGAGCTTCCCGGGTCGACTCCCAAAATCCTATATATTTCCATACATTAAAACCGATAACATCCATCGCTATTTCTGTTACGTTATGCTCAACTCTTCCATAATCTCATCCGGGATGTCAAAGTTGGAATACACCTTTTGAACGTCGTCATTCTCTTCCAGCATCTCCACCAGCCTTAGTATCTGCTGGGCTTCCTTACCCTCAAGCCTGACCGTACTATTGGGAACCATGCTGACTTCAGCTAATTCATAATTCAAACCGCTTTTGTCAATAGCCTCCTTTACGCCTTCAAAGTCCTCAGGGGCTGTAATAACATCGTATTCGTCTTCGCCTTCCTTCACATCCTCGGCGCCGGCATCAAGTGCAATATCTATTAATGTCTCTTCTTCTACATTGTTCTTGCCAAAGGTTATCATCCCTTTTTTTTCGAACATCCATGCGACACTTCCGCTCTCTGCCAAATTGCCGTTATTCTTAGAGAATACGTGTCTTATATCTGCCACTGTCCTCTTCCTGTTATCGGTCATTATATCCACCAACACGGCAGCCCCCTTGGGACCGTATCCCTCGTAAGTGAGTTCTTCATAGTTGACGCCTTCCAGTTCTCCGGTTCCCCGCTTAATTGCCCTCTCTATATTTTCACCAGGCATATTTTGTGCCTTCGCATTGGCGATAGCTGTTCTCAAGCGAGGATTCCCTTCACTGTCTCCGCCACCCGTCCTTGCGGCAACCGTAATTTCCTTGATTAATTTAGTAAATATCTTGCCTCTTTTGGCATCCTCTTTACCCTTTTTGTGCTTTATCGTACTCCATTTTGAATGTCCGGACACGTGCCCCTCCTAAAGCTTATATGAATATAACCTTTTTCCGTCTGATGCTCAACAGCCACTATCATAGTTGCTGCTGGTCATTTGCTTCTTGTTGTGGATAAGAACCTGTGGTAAACGCATATAATATTGCGTCAATACAGGTTATCCCTCAAAAAAGCCGATATCATCTCCCCCAATTTTTTCGACCTGTGCAGTTACACAAACCCAATGTCTTGAAGTGTCTCTGATGATTCAGTCAACAGGCCTGCGTTAAGCGCCGGCTGCTTGTTTCGTTTGCTTGTTATACGTAATGACCTGGTCAACATTCAAATATACAGAGGAGACTTATCATCCTATTACACATACAGCCTTATACCAGAATGTAGTTCATAAGAAGCAACCGAAATAAGTAGCCGGTAAGCAGCAAACCTGCCCAACTGCACAGGTCGAATTTATTGAGAAGTGCCTTTTTGAAACGGTACCCCAATACAACTTGAAGGTGTCCACCCAGAAATGAGGTAGTTTCCATCCAGAAATGGCCATTTTTCCCCTGAGCTGCGTTCTCCTCTGGTTTACGCCTGCGACGTACGATCATGTACGACTCGGCGCAAACCGTCGTGCGGCCTTGCTCAGAGAAAAAATTGCTCATTTCTGAATTGGAAACCAACTCGTGCCCTTTTTCTCAAGAAGTCTATTTATGGATGAGCACGAGGTAATAGATGCAAGGTCAAGGAAAACAAAAAGATCATGGCAAATAGCCTTTTATGGATGGGCACCAAATATAACTTTAATAAATGACTTGGAAGTTTCCAATGACGCCCATAAAACCTCGAAAAACCCATATTCTCCCTTGATACGCATCCATATCCTTAGTTAATTAAATATATCACATAATCTTTTCCTTTAAAAGAAAAAACCTATGATCGCAAATGACAGTTGGCTTAAAATTTGAAGGTATAGTACTCCAACTTAGGTTTTTCTTGGCATGGGGATTGCTGGCCCAAATCTATAGTGTTTTTGGTTTAGATATACAG
>DAOWME010000028.1 GCA_030643245.1 Deltaproteobacteria bacterium | reverse complement strand
GGTTGGATTTGTTCGATCTGAAAATACAAAACCACAGGAATAGTCTTAACTATTTCGAGGATTTTGTGTTTGAAGATCGGGCGAAGATGGCCTGAAGGTGAGATGCATAGATGGGGAAGTTATTTCGGCCCCGTCCCTAAGGAGGAAGAGAGATGTACTACGAGCTCAGTGAAGAACAGAAGATGTTCTGTGAGACCACAAAACGGTTTGCCCAGGAAAAATTGGCCCCTATGGCTGCGGAGATAGACGAAAAGGGAGAGTTCCCAAAGGAGGCATTCAAACTACTCCTGGAGATGGGTTTACTCAGTCTGGTTTGGTCCGAGGAGTACGGGGGGGCAGGGGCGGATCACCTCACCTTCTGCCTTGCCACTGAAGAGATATCGAAAATAAGTGGAACCCTGGGGTGCCTTGTGCTTTACCAGTCGTTTCCCCTCTCTCTACTCACGGCTGGGGGCACTGAGGAACAAAAGGCCAGGTATATTCCCAAACTGGCCAGTGGAGAGGTCATTCATGCCTTCAGCATTACCGAACCACACGCCGGCTCTGACGTCTCAGGGATTAAGACGAGGGCAACCCTGGAGGGAGACCACTATGTATTGAATGGAAGCAAATGCTTCTGTACTCATGCACAGGCAGCAGGGATACTAACGGTCTTTACCACCACCGATCCTGCAAAGGGGAGTAAAGGTCTGAGCGCATTCATAGTGGAGAAAGATACGCCCGGCTTCTCCATAAGCAAGATCGAACAGATGATGGGCCTCCGAGGGACATCATCGTGCGAGTTGGTATTTGAAGATTGCCGGGTTCCCAGGGAGAACCTGTTGGGCAAGGAGGGGGATGGATTTAAGCTTGCCATGGTCACCCTCGATGATGCGCGACCCGGATCAGCAGCCATGGGTGTCGGCATAGCCCAGGGAGCCTTGGATTATGCCTTGAGGTATGCTAAAGAAAGGGTCCAGTTCGGAAGCCCCATTGCCGAGTTTCAGGGCCTGCAATTCATGCTGGCGGAGATGGGCACCCAGGTAGAGGCAGCCAGACAGTTGACTTACAGGGCGGCCACTGCAGTGGGTAAAGGAGAACGTGAAGGGGGAAAGCTCTCGGCCATGGCCAAGTATTTCGCCAGCGATATGGCCATGAAGGTGACCACTGATGCGGTCCAGGTGCTGGGTGGTTATGGTTACACCAAGGAATATCCGTTGGAGCGAATGATGAGGGATGCCAAGGCCACCCAGATCTTCGAAGGTACGAATCAAATTCAGAGGATTGTAGTGGCGAGATCTTTGTTGGGGGAGGTCTAAACCGACGACTCGACCAGGAGTTAAATTGTGCTTCTCTAAAAAACACAACTTCCAGACTTTTGCGTTTATTTCAAGGTAGTATTTCTTTATTGTTTCAAAGCTTTTCGGGATCGAAACCTTATCCCACTTCACTTCTATGGCTTATGTACATACGGGGAGATGAAATGGCCTTTGTGGAATGGTCTCTTCCTCTAACCAGATGCAAAATCGCATTCTTGGAAGGAAAAAAACTCTGGAAGGAAAGATGTGTCAGAAATTAAAAAAGCAGCTCTCCTGTGTACTGGAAAAGAGAAAGGGTACACAAGAGAGCTGCAAAGAAAGTAGAGACGATTACTCGGCCATAAGCGCCTTGCATTTCTCTATTAATGGAGGCAATACCTCCTTGTAATCCGCCACAATACCGAACTCGGAAACCTTGAAGATGTGGGCATCCGGATCCGTATTTATAGCCACTATATGTTTCGATCCGGAGCAGCCGGCAAGGTGTTGTACCGCACCTGATAACGCGATAGCGATGTAAAGGTTGGGACCTACAATCTTGCCTGTCTGTCCTACCTGTATGGTTGCCGGTGCCATGCCTTCATCACAGGCAGCCCTCGTTGCGCCTGTTGCGGCACTGAGCACGTTGGCAAGCTCCCTGACAATCTCAAAGGCCTCAGCACTTCCAATCCCACGTCCGCCAGTAACGATGACCTCCGCTTCTTCAAGTTTTATACCCTCGATCTCTTCCTGTACTGTCTCGATGATCCGGGCCTTTATTATTGAACTGTCTACGCCGGCCTCCATGGCTACAACTTCGCCCTGTCTGGAATCGTCTTTCTCAAGGGCGGACATGGTTTTCGGTCTTATAGTAGCCATCTGAGGTCGGGCGTTGCGGGTGATCATTTCGGCATTGGCATTGCCTCCAAAGACCGGTCTTGTCTGAAGCATCAGCTTTGTTTCCGGATCGATACTCAAATCAATGCAATCCATGGCAAGTCCGCCCCCAAGCCTGGCAGCCAGTCGCGGGGCCAGGTCCCTGCCCATATCTGTCTGACCCAAGAGCATGATAGAAGGGCTCACCTGGCGACATATATTGGCCGCCACCTCAGTATAGGCATCTGAATTAAAGGATTCCAACAACGGATCATCGACAACATAAACCTTGTCGGCCCCGCAGGCGATATGTTCCTGGCTCAAGGCGTTGACCTCGCTCCCCATCAGTAGGACGCTAAGCTCCTCACCCAGGTCGTCAGCGAGAATTCTCCCTATCCCTAAAAGCTCCGTAGTAATCGCGCACAATTTTTTGTCTGCCAACTCGGCACAAATCATCACTCCCTTACACTCGGCCATCGATCTTAACCTCCTCTACACCCTCGTGTATTCAAGACGAACCCGAGGATGGCTGATAAGTCAAAAGTATCAGGATCTTATTTCTCTCAGACTATATTATCTTTGCTTCTCTAAGCCGCACAGCCAGCTCCTCGGCCGACTCCTGTACTGTGTCGGCTTCTATTATCTGGCATTGTATATCACGGACCGGAACATACAACTTTATCAACTCAGTACACCTCGCCTCAGGGATATCTGCGCCGATATCCTCGACACTCAAATTCTCGATCTTTACCCTGGCGGCCTTTACAATCCCTATACCAGTGGGAAGGCGCGACAGGCCTATTTCACTGCTCACCGTGACCAGTGCCGGCATGGAGACTTCCATTACGTGGTATCCGTCCTGGATCACCGATTCTACCCTCAACTTATCATCCTGCAAGTCCACCTTCTTGGCTACGGTTACAACGGGTATACCCAGGTTTTCCGCTATGAGAAGACCGACCTGACCGGCATCCCAGTCTGCTGCCTGCCGCCCGCATAGGACGAGAGAATAATCACCTATCTTCTCAATAGCCTTCATCAAAACATGTGCAGTGCCAAAGCTGTCCAATTCCCCAGCCGCTTCATACTGTATATGTACCCCCGCATCAACCCCCATGGCCAACGCATGCCTGATAACGGCCTTTGCACTGTCCGGTCCCAGGGTAAGAGCCGTGACCTTTGCTTTGTATTTGTCTTTGAGTTTAAGAGCAGCTTCCACTGCCCGCTCATCAAAAACGCTGATTACCGGGGTTACCCCGTCAGGAGGGATGACCTTCTTTCCTTCAGGATCGATCTGGAATTTAACTGGTGGTATCTCAGGGTCTGGTACCTGCTTGATACAGACGATAATGTTCATATGCTTTCTCCCTTCTAGAAATTTGTTCGGACAGCTATGCTAACCCCTTTTCTACAACCTCAACAATATCCAATGCTGTTAGCGCAGTATTGTCTGGTCCCTTTGCCCCTATCCCTTCCTCGAACATCTGTAGGCAGAAAGGACAAGCAGTAATTACCAATTCTGCTCCCGTCTCAATAGCATCATCAGTGCGCATTCGATTGATCTTTGTTCCAACGGGCTCTTCCATCCAGATCCGTCCGCCCCCTCCACCGCAGCAGCGAGCGTGGCGTCCAAAACGAGACATCTCAATGACATCAGGGAGGGCGAGCCGGTCCAAGACATACCTGGGTTCGGAATAGATATTGTTATGCCGACCCAAATAGCACGGGTCATGATATGTGATCCGCTTGAATTCTCCGCCGCCGCCAGTTTTGAGTTTTCCATTTCTCAAAAGGTCGGCGAGTACTTGCGTATGATGAAGGACTTCGAACTCTCCGCCGTATTGGGGGTACTCGTTCTTAATGGTGTTAAAGCAATGGGGGCAGGCAGTGATGATCCTCTTAACGTTATTTTTGCGGAAGGTCTCAATGTTTTGTTGGACCTGTTCGTGGAATAGGATTTCGAAACCTATCCTCCGGGAAGGATCACCGCAACATGGCTCCTCCGCACCGATTACCGCAAATTCTACCCCTGCGCTCTTCAATATCCGGGCCAGGGATCTCGTCACTTCCGCGTTACGATCAGCCAAAGCCCCTGTGCAACCTACCCAAAAGAGGGTATCGATCTCTTTTTTCTCGCCGAGCATGTTAAGGTCCAGGCCTTCCATCCAATCGCCCCTCAGCCTGATAAATTGAGCGCCTGTCCAGGGATGACCCCGCGAAAACAGATTTCCCACCATGGCCTCAAGCGCTTCGGGCATGCGGCTCTGGGTTAGGGTAAGGTTGCGGCGCATTTCGATTATCTTATCAATATGCTCCACGTAAACGGGACAGACCTCTTGACACGCGCGGCAGGTCGTACAAGACCATATATCGTCATCAGGTATTACCTCACCGATCAAGGCTCGGGGCTCTTCCTCATGGACGTTTCCCGCGGCTTCCATAGAGATTTTCATGTCCTGGATAAGCTTCTTCGGTGAGAGCGGCTTCCCACTGAGATAGGCAGGGCAATTGTCCTGACAACGGCCGCAGTTGGAGCAGGCGTCAAGATCAAGGAGTTGTTTCCATGTAAAATCCTTGATCCCTTCTGCTCCGAAGCTTTCGGCCTCCTCGATGCCCTCAATAGGAACCAAAGCGCCCTTTGGCCTCAGGGATCGAAAGAAGATGTTTACCGGAGAAATTATAATGTGGAATAACTTAGACCAGGAAAGGCAAAAATATATCGCCGCACCATAGAAGATGATCACATGAAACCACCACACGCCCTTGTGCCAGGGCAGCAGGGAGACCTTCTCCATTCCCAAGACTGAAGCGATTCCAAAACCGATAAAAGACCAACGCTCCCACTCCGGAGTGGGAACAGTGGCAGAGATACGAAGCGCTTCCAGAACGAAGCCCGTGACTATAAGCAAGAAGAGGAGGACCAGAGTAACCGCATCATCCAACTTGCTGTCCAACTTGTCCGGCCTTTGTACATACCTTCTGACACCTGCCATTATTATTCCGGCAAGGGCAAGTATCCCCCCGAGCTCACCCAGGAAAGAGATGACCAGGTAGGGGGTTCCGTGCATGAATTTCACCACGTGGTCATGAACCGCTACCAATGCGGTCACTACAAGCAACAACACTATGCCCCAGAAGATAAGAAAATGCATGGCGCCGGCGTAGAGCTCTCTGGGGGAGACGGGTAATGGGCCTATCCCCAGCAAACGTTTATGGAGAAGAATACCGATTGCTTCTGTAATAAACGCTTTTATCCTCCCTTGTTCAAACCTGTCCTCTGCTTTTCCTAACTGCCAAAGGGAGTAACGTCGGTATATAGCATAGCCGATAAGGAGGGGAAGAAGCAAACCCACATAGACCAGCAAGCCATACTCTATGTTCCAAAATACCTCTCTAGATATTTCCAAGAGATCCTCCTCAGGTTACAGACCTATCTCTTGAGCTACTCTTTCCCGCATGGAAATCGGATCGCCGAAAAGCAGAGCAGCCTGCCTTGCCCGGCGATAGTAAAGACCCATGTCGTGTTCTCTCGTGGTTCCGATACCGCCGAATATCTGGACACCCATACGTGTCTGACTTCGGTATACCTCGCTGGCCAAGGACTTGGCCATGGCCACTTCCTTGGCGCACGGTCCCCCCTGGGCGACTAACCAGGCGGCATAATACATGAGTCTTTTGGCAATTCCCACCTCTGCCCACATCTCCGAGAGGTAACTCTGGATTATTCCATAGCTGCCGATGGGTTTGCCGTATTGTACCCTTTCGATGGCATACGCGACACAGTTTTCAACCATCCAATCAGCGCCACCCATCATTTCCGCACATTTGGCCACAGCAGCCTGTTCCAGCAGCCTCTTTATTATGGGGAAGCCTTGATTTATTTCTCCAATCATGGCGTCCTTCGATACTTTTACGTCTTTGAAGATGACCTCAGTCTGTTTGTCATCCGCGATGGCCTCGAGAGGGGTGATCTTTATGCCGGGGCTTTTGGCGTCAACTACGAAAAGCGTAATGCCATTCTCCGGGTTGGCCTTGTCGGTCTCGGTCCTGGCCGCACATAAGAACGAGTGGGCTACCTGGGCATCGTGGATAAACAGTTTGGTGCCGTTAATGACATAATCGTTGCCATCCGCAACGGCCTTGGTCTCGATCCCCGCTGCTTCATAAGTAGCGCTGGGCTCTGTAAAGGCCAGGCTGAAGATCATCTCCCCTTGTGCTATTTTGGGAAGCAGCTCCTCCTTCTGCTCTTTGGTGCCGGCAGCCAGGATAGGTAGAGAGCATATAACTGTAGAGAAGAAAGGAAGCATGAAGCATGCCTTGCCCATCTCTTCCAGAAGAACGATAAGCTCCAAGAAGTCACCACCAACACCGCCGTATTCTTCAGGGATGACCCATCCCAACCAGCCGAGGTTTGCCGCCTCTTTCCATATATCTTCCCTAAACCCTATGGGTTCTTCCTCCAACTCTCTTACAAGGCTTTTGGGGTAGTATCTTGCCATGAATTCCCTGGCAGTCGTTCTCACGATATCCTGTGTTTCAGTAAAATTCAGATCCATTATCTCCTCCGTCTTATTATTAAATTATGGTAACCGTTTATCTAACCGCAAAGCAGCGAAAGGTGTAAAAAAAGACCCACACACTCTGACTTGGAATGCACTTTGCAGACCTTCCGACCTTTTGCGGAGAATTATTACAGACTATCGTGGCTAGATGAGCTACCTGGGGAGTTTCAACCCCATCCAGGAGATGATATTTTTCATGGTCTCGGTAGTCCCCCCGGCTATGGTGATGCCAAGGCTAATCTGGCACATATCCTCAAATCTTCCATCGAGCATGGCCCATTTGGACCCCTCTTTCAGGGTTCCGTAGAGACCCATGATCTCGATAACCGTATTTGCAAAGCGAACAGTCAATTCGGAAGAGAACCACTTAGCAGCCGAAGACTCTGCCGGGACATTCTGCCCTTTACTCTGAAGGTGGGATACGTAATAGGCCCAGTTCTTCGCTGCCTCAAGTTCAATGGCGAGTTGAGCCAACTTCTGACGAACAAGGGGATCTTTAGCGAGTGTTTTGCCGTTGCGCTCCGTTCCCTTACAAAGCTCCACAAGTTCCTCCAATTCACCCTGAAGCTCTGAAACCGATCCTATCATGGAACGTTCGAAATTTATGCCGGCCATGGTAACATACCAGCCTTTATTTATATCTCCTACTATGTTCTTTTTTGGGATTCGGAAATTATCGAAGAAGACCTCATTGTAGTCCCGTTTCTTATGCATAAACAATAACTCGCGGATCGTTATGCCTGGTTTGTCGATATCTGTGAGGAAATAGGTAATCCCTTTATGTTTGGGAACGTCCGGGTCTGTGCGGGCCATGAGAAACATATGGTCAGCCCTGTGTGCCCCGCTTGTCCATATCTTTTGTCCATTGAGCACATAGTCGTCGCCATTCTCCACTGCCTTTGTAGCGAGAGAAGCAAGGTCTGATCCGGCATTCGGTTCACTCCAACCCTGACACCAGTTTATCTCTCCCCGTGATATCCTGGGCAGCCACGTGTTTTTGATCTCTTCACTTCCGTGTTCCAGGATACTCGGCGCAACGATCTGGGGTCCCCACATATCCACACCGGGCACTCTGTAATAGGCTCTCACTTCGTTAAACAAGAGCTGCTCGAAGTAGCTGTGTTCCTGCCCACCGTATTTTTTAGGCCACGGCAGTGACAACCATCCCTTCTCACCCAACTTATCCGCTACGGAACGATGATAGGCCCAGTTTTCATCTGACTCAAACAAGGCCATAAGGTTTCCGCTCCAATTTGGGGGGGCGTTCTTTATCTCCTCACTAAAAAATTTCTCAAACTCGTTTTTCAATGCCTGTTGTTCCGGGGTTAATTGAAAATCCATCGTCCCTCCTCCGGGCAAACATACCCTTTTTCAATTTAGATTAAGCGTAATATTAATCATCTTTTGGACAGATAACGAAATTAAGTATAAACCACAACCCTTACTTATATTCAAATGGGTATTATATGTCAAGATATTTCGACCTGTGCATATACTCAACCCTGGTGGCTTGAAGTGTCTCTGATGAATAAGTGAACGGCAGGCGGTAAACCTGACCAACTGCACAGGTCGAAATATTTTCGGATGGATACGGCTATTTCACGCCATACTGTGCCTTCTCCGGCCAGCCGTCAGGGTAGACTTGGCCAGGTCTCTCGCCCAGCTTCTCCTTAGCCCTGGGCAGCCCTTTTCGCATGTACTCTTCTCTCGGTTCCTTTGGAATTCTGCCGTTCAGGATAGCTTCGGAACGGAGACGACGTCCAACGGTCTTCTCCATCATAGTGCCCAATTCGAGGAGACGATCTACGTCTATCCCGATGTCGATGCCCATTTCATCCATCATGACCGCCATGTCCTCGAGGGTTACCAGCCCTACCACATTGGGATCTCTGTAATAATAGGTCCCGGTTCCGGAAACAGGGACCCCGTCTATGAAGTTGGAGGGCTGGCCTCCGAGACCGCCGATCGTGCCCTCGAATATGTCTATGCCGGCCTGGAGTGCGGCCAATACGTTGGCATTGCCCCAACCCCGTGTCACGTGAAAGTGAGCTATGTGAAGGTCCGTGTCCGGCATAGCATCGAGCACCATGGAGAAATAACGATAGACCTGGTCAGGGGGGGCGGAACCGTCATGATCAGCGTGCTCTATATCTGCGGCGCCTATGTTCAGCCATCTTTTCGAAAACTCTACTGCATCTTCCGGGTTAGTAGGTCCTGAAATGGGGCTTCCCCAGATGGTGCTTACGCAACCACACATCTTGATTCCTACGTCTGAGGCCTTCTTTATGCACCGTTCCGCCTCTTTCCAATAGTCCGGCAGGGTTGTTCCGGAATTGGCAAAGTGATGCTGTTCATCTGTAGATACCATCATGAGTATTCTGTCAGGGCCTCGACCCTCCTTCTTCGCCTCGATTGCCCTGTCTATGGATCGTTCCCTTATGGTGATCGCAGTAAGTTCTACATCACCCAAGTTTACACCAGCCCCGGTAAGTTTCTTGCTGCTGCGTAACTGTCTGAATAACTCGTCCGCATCTTTGAACTGGGGCATCCCTTTGGGGTTGCCAAAATTAGTCACTTCGAGTCGCTTGAAGCCACACAGAATCAACTCTTCCAGATAAAAGAGTTTTGCTTCTGTTGATATAAAGTGCTCTTCATGCTGTAAACCATCTCTTATGGTTATATCGCCAAGCCTCACATTCCTGGGGTATTTCAACTCCATGATTATTTTCCTCCTCTATCTGCCCTTATAGTCCGGTTTTCTTTTCTCTCTGAACGCCTCAAGTCCCTCAACGCGATCTTCTGTGGGGATTGTTATCGCATATGCCCGCGCCTCAATTCCAAGGCCGATGTCGAGGCTGCATTCCATCCCTCTATTGATAGCAAACTTTGCCTGTTGCACACCAATGGGGCCGTTCTCAGCGATCTTCTTTGCTATCTTCATGCAGGTTTCCATCAAAGTGTCAGGTGCAACGACCTGGCTTACGAGACCGCAGGCTAGAGCCTCATCTGCGGTAATACGCTTTGCCATGTAGATAAGCTCTTTAGCCTTGGCCATGCCCACTATCCTCGGCAAACGCTGGGTACCGCCGGCCCCGGGGATGATGGCCAGACTCGTTTCCGTTAATCCCATAACGGCATTGGAAGAGGCCACTCTGATATCGGAGGCCAAGGCCAACTCTAACCCTCCCCCAAAGGCAAAACCGTTAATGGCTGCTATAACCGGCACCTTCACATTTTGAACGTCCGAAAACGTGGCACTGATCGTATGGATAAACTTCTTCACATCGTCTGGAGACATGGTCCTTCTCTCCACAAGGTCGGCACCGGTACAAAACGCCGCTTTTTTCTCTCCTGTTGCTCCGGTGATGATTATTACCCGGAGATCAGGGTCAAAGTTTGCCTCGTTAATGGCGGCATTAAGGTCATCAAGGAGGGCGACACTTAAGCAGTTCATCGATTCGGGACGATTGAGGGTTAGGGTAAGGATACCGTCTTTCTTTTCTCTTAAAAGGATATCTGACATCTTTAATTACCTCCTTAATATCCATTTTTTCAAAGGCCTATGCATCGGTGGCGCCCTTTCCTAAAATTTTCAATCTGTGCAGTTGGGCAGGTTTACCGCTTAACCGAATCATGTTAACTGAATCATCAGAGACTTTTCAAGACACCAGGTTTATGTAACTGCACAGGTCTAAAATTTTACATTTCCAAAGACAGAGTCCGGAATGGACTGGTGTAAGGCGAGTTCAAACGCCCTGGCAAGAACGTCACGGGATTCTCTGAAGGTGATAACACCATCGTGAAACAACCGCGCCCCTGTAAAAAACGGGTGGGCCTCACTGTCGTACTTCTCCCTCATCATCTTATCGAATCTCGCTACCTCCTCTTCATTCATCTCTTTACCCGTTGCCTTTGCCTTCTTTCTTTCAAGGCTGGTCAAAATAAAGGACGCAGTTCTGCCGGACATTGTAGAAGTCCTCGCACGCATGGTCTGGAAACAGAACCTCGGCCTATAAGCCCTTCCGCACATCCCATAATTTGCGGCCCCATGGTCAGGCCCTATGACCCACTGTACCTTCGGCACCTGAACAGTGCTGCATGTCCGAACCATATCGGCTCCGTACTTACCGATCCCTCCCCATTCTTCCTCTTTGCCTACCATGTATCCCGGTGCGCCCTGGATGAATAAGAGAGGCGTCTTATCATTTGCACAGCGAATCATCCATTCAGCAGCCTTTCTGGCTGCTTCGATAAAGATCACCCCGATACTATTGGAAGCTATTACCCCCACAGAGATACCTTTGAGCCACATCTTGCCGCAGACGATGGTGTCGCCCCGTCCGGGTTTATACTCCTTCTTATATTCAGAAAAATAACTGTCGTCAGCAATGCACTTGATCACCTCCCGGACGTTGATGACCGCGTATGTGTTCTTGGGCAATATTTCGTAAAGCCTTTCCAAGGGAACACGGGGCTCTTTCGTCTCCCTGCGATCAATGAATATCTTCTTGGGAGGATTGAACTTGATCAAATCCCGGAGCTTTTCGATGCCTTTGTCTTGGCTTCTCACAAAGTGGTCACAGCCGCCCGAATGTCTCGTATGGACGTCAGCGCCACCGAGGTCTTCCATACTTACATCTTCGCCTATAGCCGATTTGACCATTGGCGGACCTGCGAGAAAGGCGAAAGACATCCTTTCGATCATTATCGATTCACAGGCAAGATAAACTATGTACGCCCCTCCTGCAGTATTCCCACCGGTGCTCAAGGTGTATTGCTTGATTCCTTTGGCTGACATATTGCACATGTTATAGAACATGGACCCAAACATGCCCTCATCTGCAAAGCACTCCTCTTGCATGGGCAAGAAAATGCCTCCTGAATCTGCTATGTATATACAGGTCAGGCCGCACTCTTCAGCAATCTTTTGGGCACGCATATGTTTCTTCAGGGTTATCGGATAATAGGTCCCCGCCGTCATCCGGCTTTCGTTCCCAAAGACCATGCAGTCCTTGCCGTGAACTTTGCCTACCCCCGTAACCAGACCGCCACCGGGAATGTGGGGCTGTTCCGGATAACCGATCTCAAAACCGGCATCTAATCCAACCTCAAGGAACTCTGTCCCCGGATCAATCAACTGACCGATGAGATCCCTTACCGGTTTTTTCCCCTGTTTGGCCAACCTGTCAAGCTGCTTTTGCCCGCCAACATCGTATGCTTCCCGCCTGTGAGCAAGGAGCTTCTCTTCTTCCCTTAACCAATGTTCTTTGTTGTCCATCTTTTCCCTTTCTGCTTATGAAATCTTAGAAAATTGGGCATCCTTCATAAAAGCTATAAAGTAGTTTACACTTTCGAATAAAAAAACGGTCTCGGCACAGATTCAACGGTGGTTAAAATTTGACCACCGTTGAAGCAGCCATAATTTCAAAAGTGTAAACCGATATATGAAGGATGCCTGAAAATCTATAACTTCTCAAGAAGGTTTTTTCTTACGCTCATGCCAAGAGTTCATTAACTTGGCAATCGGCTTCACCATGAAGAAGTCTCGATTTTCCCCATGATTGGGCACAGGCAAGTGAAGAATTACAATGGTAATATTGTCCTTCCCACCCCTTTCGTTTGCCAGGTCAACGAGCTTCCTGGCCCGGTCCTCCAGAATAATTGATTCATCAATCGTAATTTTTCTAATTTCATCATCCTCCACTAAGTCCGACAGCCCATCTGAACATAGGAGAAGATAGTCCCCTTCTCGAAAGCGGTGATATGCAATATCCGGTTCCACCGTGTCCTTCTGACCGATGGATCGAGTGATGACATTCTTAAGATTGGAATTTCGTGCTTCTTCGGGTGTAAGGATACCCCGCTCAATCTGTTCCCTGACCAACGAATGGTCTTTGGTAATCTGTTTGATCGCATCCGGAGAGATCCGGTAGATGCGACTATCACCTACATGCGCTACAGTATACCCCTCCGGGGTGAGAAGAGCCATAACAAGGGTCGTGCCCATACCCCTCTTCTCTTCATCTCTCACAGACAACTCATATATCTCTTGGTTCGCGGATTCTATTGCTTCTCTCACTAAAACATCTGTGTAAGACTGAACAGATGAAAAGGCCTTCTTAAAGAAGCCGACCCTTTCTGAGACCTTCGGATAATTGTCCCTAATAAACCGGGCAATCGTTTCTATGGCCATCTGACTCGCCACTTCACCCGCCTTGTGACCCCCCATACCATCAGCTACCATGAACAACCCCAGAGCTGGATCCAATAAATGGCTGTCCTCATTGTTCACTCTTACTTTTCCTTTGTCACTGATACCAGCAGATCTGATCTTCATCATATCTCCATGGAAAATCTTGTTAAGTCCCTTGCCAGTTCTGCACTTGTTTGGTAACGTTCTTCCGGTTTTTTCTTCAAGGCCTTATCCAGTATAAATGATATTTGCGTGCTTTTCCACTCCGGGGAGCTGTTTATCGAATGGTGTCTTCCACTGATCATGGAGGGCAGCAACGGTCACTCCTATAAGGACAATCTTGTCTTCGCACCGATCCACGGCAGTTGGGTTTTCCATCACTTCTTTATAGGAAAGATAAGGAAAGCTGCCCAGGGGACCGTAATAGTTGATTAGGGGAACGCCGTTGTTATCCATAGGGATTCTCGTGTCGCCTATCCGGATTCCGTTCTTCCTCTCGACCTTGATCTCTCCCCACGAGAGATCAAGAAACCTTCTTACCACCTGGATGCTAAGTGTGGGGAAGTATTGTTCTCTGTATTCGATAATTAATGGCTCAAACCTGATTGAGTTGTCTTTGTCGAGGATTGTATTCACATGGCCAACCCCACTTGCGCCGGCAGCAAGGATCTCATCGGTCGGGAAGAGTGTATACCCTTTCGGCAGGTTTAACTCCTTCATATATTGAATGTCATCAAAGAGTAAAAAGGATGAAGAATTCACCGACTGGGGGATTGGAACCTCAGCTTTTTCTTTATCCGGTTTTAGCCGGAAGTATATGGGGAAAATGACATTACCCGACTCCCTGGCTGCCCTGGCAAAAAGTTTGTCCCCGTGCGACTGTCTGCCTGTATAATCTTTGATGGGAGGGAAAACTATGTCAAAGGCGATGACGCTGGCTTTTGCCTTCGATAATTTATCTACCAGTGTTGCCATTCTTTCCCTTGACCAGGGCCAACGTCCGTAAGTAAAAACACTATTGTCATCGACAGCGACAATGACAACTGGCGTGGATGGCTTGACAGCCCCCCTGATCTTGAAGCATGTATCCAGAAACGCCGTTTCTATGTATTCAATCCCCCCTAAGTGTAAAAAACTCAGGATAAGTACAAAGAGAAAGGTTAAAATCGCAATGGACCATCTTCTCATATTCGTCATGGTTAGGGGCGAGGCCGGAATAACTTCCCCATTTGTACATCTCATCTTCAGGCCATCTTTACCCGATCTTCAAACACAAAATCCTCGAAATAGTTCGACTATTCCTGCGGTTTTGCGTTTTCAGATCGAACAAATCTAACCTAAATCTGAGCGCCAACTTGAGGAAGTTATTTCGTCCCCGTCCCTTAGTGTCACCAAGGCTGAGGTTCTTCAGTTCCCTGTCTTTTAACTTCACGGTTAACATAGCCATTTAGTAGCTTCCCGCCAAAATGGGCCTAGCTGAAGATGTATATGCCATCTTTACCACTACTGTTCATCCTTTGTCAAGACATAACAGTAATTCTGATTGTGGTTAAGCGTTTGATGACATTGGGGTTTTTAACATCGGCGGTTGCTTATTTGGTTTACTCCTAAGTCTTTAACCTTGGGTCTATTGCATCTCTAATGCCTTCTCCAAGGAGGTTATAACCTAGGACTGTAATTAGAATGGCCAGACCAGGGTAGAGGGACAACCACCAGGCAATCTCGATATTATCCTTTCCCGCAGTCAATATGTTCCCCCAACTGGGTGTGGGCGGCTGAACCCCGATGCCGAGAAAGCTCAAAGCTGATTCTGTAAGTATTGCCGCAGCAACACCCAACGTGGCAGATACCCATATAGGTGATAAAGCATTCGGTAAGATGTGGAGGAAAATCACCCTGACATCTTTGCTTCCAATAGCCTGCGCAGCCTTTACAAAGTCCCTTTCCCTAAGACTCAAAAATTCGGCCCTCACCAGGCGCGTCACTCCCATCCAAGAAGTTAATCCAATTACAACCATAACATTCCAGATGGTCGGTTCAAGGATAGCAATAACTGCAAGGATCAGAAAGAAAGCAGGGAAACAAAGCATTATATCCACAAACCTCATGATTACGGTATCTATCCATTTTCCGTAATAACCGGCCAGGGCACCAAGAAATGCGCCGATAACGGTGGCGATCCCTACAGCTACAAACCCGACCATCAGGGAAATGCGAGAGCCCCAGATCATGCGACTTAGCACATCTCTTCCCAGTTGATCCGTTCCCAATAAATGATACCTGCTCGGGGGTTGCAACATATCCTTGATATTTATCTGCCCTGGATCGTAAGGGGATATACTCGGAGCAAAGGCAGCAACAAAGAAAAGTAGAATAACGATTATACTGCCGCATACAGCAAGCCCATTCTTCGTGAACCTGCGCCAAAAAAGGTATTTGGGGGTTTTCCTCTCCATTGTAGTCTTTCTCTTCTCTTAGCGCGTACTTGTGAACCTCTTTCCTTAAGGGAATTATGACCGCGCGAGGTATAATCACTTTTTAGCGTTCCAATCGCTATCCTCTTTGCGGAGACGCGAATCATCACTCTCAGGCAACCTTTATCCGTGGGTCCGCCAGTGCATAGGACAGGTCGGCAATCAGATTGCCTAGCAGTGTGAGTACGGCTCCAATAACCAGTATTCCCATCACAACAGGGTAGTCCCTTGCCATAACGCTTTTATAAAAGAGTTGACCCATCCCCGGTATGGCGAAGATCGTCTCAAAAATCACACTGCCACCGATCAACCCTGGGACCGATAGACCCAAAATCGTTACGATAGGCAACAAAGCATTTCTCAATGCGTGCTTGAATATTACATCTCTCTCCTTCAAACCCTTTGATCGGGCAGTCATTATGTAGTCTTGTCTGATTACTTCCAGCATATTGGACCTTGTGTATCTCGATAGACCAGCCAATCCGCCAAAGGCTGAGACAAAGATAGGGAGTATAAGGTGTTTCACCCTGTCCACAATCATGTCAAACGTTGGCAGGTATTCATAATTCAATGATTTCAAACCGGATATGGGCAACCATTCAAGATTTACGCCAAAGAGGATCATCAACAGCAAGGCCAGCCAAAAGCTTGGGACCGCAAACCCTATAAAAACGAATACCGTTGTGAATTTGTCAAAGAGGGAATTTTGATATCGTGCTGAAATGACGCCTATAGGAATGGCCGTTAGAATGATGAGAAGCATGGAGAGTACATTTATGAGCACCGTGACAGGGACCCTCTCAACGATCTTGTCCATGACGGCCCTTCCATCCGTGGAAAACGAATTGCCAAAATCAAGGAACATTAAACGTTTCAGCCAGATAAGATACTGGGTGTGTAATGGTTTATCCAACCCGTAGATCGCCTCCAATCGAGCCCTGGCCTCTGCCGTGATTCTGGGATTCAGATCGGTCTGTAACCCTGTCGGTGCTCCAGGGGCCAAGTGGATAACCATGAATGAGACAAGCGTAATCCCGAAAAGAAGTGGGACCATTGAAGCAAGGCGTTTAAGGAGATAGTGGAACAAGGAACCTCCGATAAAAAATCGTTATTTCCGATTAGGAAAAATCAGTAAAGGACACGCCTAAACACTTATTATGGTTGCATCTTATATCTTTGCTTTGCCTCTGGGACATACCATTCGATGAAATTATAGTCTATCCCTATGGGAGCGGGTTTAATCCCTTTGAATCTGTTATGGATGATAGGCATGGCATAGGGAACGTAGAGGAAGGTATAAGGCTGATCTTCAGCCAGTATCTCCTGGAGTTTAAAATAATATCTTTTTCTCGCTCCCTGGTCGAAGGTATGTCTCCCTTTCAACAAGAGTTCATCCACTTCTTCATTCCCATATGAGATAAAGTTCAGTTCCTTGAGACCGGTCTTGCTTGAATGCCATATATCATATATGTCGGGGTCAGGTCCTGATGACCACCCCAGGATAACCGCCTCAAAGTTTCTCTTGTCTATAAAATCATTGATGAACGCCGCCCATTCGATGGTTCTGATCTCCATCTTAATACCTACTGCCTTGAGCCTACGCTGGATGATCTCTGCACATTGCGCCCTCTGGGCATTACCATGGTTAGTTATTACGCTAAACTCAAAGGGGATCCCTTCTTTGTCCAAGATACCATCGTCGTTAGTATCCTTCCAGCCGGCTTCTCTCAGTAAGTTCTTTGCTTTGTCCGGGTCATACGCGTATCTCCTTACGTTGGGGTTGTATTGCCATGTCCCTGGTTTGTAAGGCCCTGTTGCCAGCTTTCCAAGCCCCAGCAATACGCCGTCGATTATTTCTTGTTTATCGATCGCATAACTGATCGCCTGGCGAACCCGCTTGTCCCTAAATTTTGTGCTTGTGAGGTTGTAACCAAGATAAGTATAAACAAAGGCCAGGTATTTGTATTTATTAAAATTTTTCTTTATCTTTCCCTTATCGGTCTGTCTTTTGTACTGAAGGGGGGTCAATCCCATCCTGTCTATCCCCCCGGTCTTGAGCTCGAGAAAGGTAGTGGCAAGGTCCGGTATAATGCGCCATAAATATCCGTCTATGTAAGGTCTTCCCTCAAAATAATCATGGTTTGATACCAATTCAATCTTCTCTCCTGTATTCCATTCCTTAAACCGGTAAGGCCCAGTGCCCACAGGATGTCGACTCAAGGCAGAGGTATTTATGTCCTTAACCTTTAGAAGGTGTTCGGGGAGTATCACAAGGTTACCCCATGTCCCCAGGGCAGGAGCAAAAGGCCTGTGATAACTCACGCGGAAGGTATATTTGTCCAGGACACAAGCATCTCTAACCTCGAGGAAATCCCCGGAGTAAGCGGTACGGGTGTTGGGGTCTATTATGGTCTTATACCCGAACATGACGTCATGAGCAGTAAATTCAACACCATCGTGCCACCGGACCCCCTTTCTCAGATGAAAAGTTATGGTTAAACCGTCTTCAGATATATCCCAGGAATCAGCCAGATCGCCCACAAGCTTTAAGTTTTTATCGTACTTTACCAGTCCGTTGAAGATTAGGCCGGCAATGTCGTGAGAGGCAGAGTCGGATGAGAGCATTGGGATGAGATTGCTCGCATCGCCGATGGAACTGTCTATCAGGACGTCCCCGAAGGCAGAAGGTTCCGTTTCTGCCGAACCTTCATACGTGATTTGAGATGTTTTTTCACTCTCATTCGTGCAGCTCAGAAGGGCGAGGAAAACTAGAGGTACAAAGAGGGCCTTGAATAATTTGGTCATAGCAATACAGTCCTCCATTCTTTGTGTGATGCCTGTCTACAGATAGCTTGAATTCCCTGCCCTTTGACGGGGAGAGGGTTTGTGGATGGAAAATAATTAACTCGTACCCATCCATAAATTGAGTCTTCAGCAAGAAAGGCACGAACCAAGTTTCCAATTCAGAAATGAGTAATTTTATCTCTGAGCAAGGCCGCACGAGGGTTTTCGCCTGCGACATACGCTCAGGGGAAAAAGGCCATTTCTGGATGGAAACTAACCCAAATGCTCCCGATTTGCAACCTAAAAAACAGCAATTCCAATGAAGGGACGGAAAAAAGGCCTTGTAAAATATTCGGTAATTTGATACTAGTGCCGTGTCATGTATCAAGTGTTTGATGTAAAAGAAAGTGGAATACCACCAACGTCATTCCCGCGAAGGCGGGAATCCATAGCTACCGCACAATCTCCTGGATTCCCGCCTTCGCGGGAATGACAAAATCGAAATGCGTCATTTCTCAATTGACACGACACTAGGTTAAACTTCGATGGCATCCCTCTTCGGTATATCAAACCAGACTTTGTTAATGCCTTAAAAATTTCCAAACAAGTCAACATGTATGCTTACGATGTCTATTTCTTGGATTGTGCTATTAGACATAAAGCACCGCTATTGACGTTGGATCGAAAG
>DAOWME010000002.1 GCA_030643245.1 Deltaproteobacteria bacterium | reverse complement strand
GCTCAGATTTAGGTTAGATTTGTTCGATCTGAAAATACAAAACCACAGGAATAGTCTTACCTATTTCGAGGATTTTGTGTTTGAAGATCGGTCAAAGATGGCCTGAAGATGAGATGTACAAATGGGGAAGTTATTTCGGCCACGTCCCTTGGTATTTTTTAAGCAAATTTCGGCATCCTTCATACATTGGTTTACACTTTTTAAATTATGGCTGCTGAATCTGTGCCGAGACCGTTTTTTTATTAGAAAGTGTAAACTACTTTGAAGCTTTTATGAAGGATGCCCAAATTTCTTGTAATATTGTCGATACCTCCTAGATTTCCAACCAAACAGGATGGGTTGGAAAATTAATGCGCGTCTGAAATTTCTGTAATGCCGGTATGACTTGGCCATCTGCTCAACCTCAACGCAGTTAAAGCGGCGGAGCAGCCGACGAACAACGAAATACCACCAAAAAGAAATACCCCATAAGCCTCCGCAACATTGCTCCAGTAATGCCCCAATGTCGAGTCACTCACAAGAGAATGACAGAAGACAGCTACAGTCAGAGAAGACAACGGCAGCCATTTACGCCATCCTCTTGGTCTCATGACTAACAGAAAATAGAGCAGGAAGCCATGCGCAAGTATGAGCAAGACGTAGTGATGCTTCCACGACCGCTCTGAAAGAAACAACATGGCTAAAAACACAAGGGCAAATTCTCCTACGTTACCCAGGTGCCTGCGATCCTCCCGAGGCGTGCGGCAAAATGCAACCAGGCAAGCCAACACAGATATTGAGGCCAGCCTCACTATTAGAGACACCGTCTGTTGATCCAATGATAATAAATTAATCCGCAACTCGCCGTAACCTCTGCCGGCATTTGCTTCCATAGCCACTGTATCCGACAATAGACGATAAAATAAGCCGGTGAACGATTGATTTATGTGGGCTGTCTGAAGGTAGCCCACTGGTTGACCGCTTAAGAAGGGATGAATCATTTGCTTGTACCATGCTGTTATCAATTGCATGTTGAATTCAAACCCCAATACAAACCCTGGCACAACCCATAAAAACAGCACAACACCGACTACTAATCCGGACACGCTTAACCACCGTCGTTTATAGATGAAATAAAGTAGAAAAAGCAGCGGTGTTACCTTGAGTACAATTGCAAGGCCAATTGCCAAACCTGCCAGGAAATCTCTGGTTTGATAAGAACAGAAAAGCGCTCCGGCAATGAGCGCTCCAATGATCAAGTTCACGTTTCCATGGGTTAGGTCACTTACAAACACCCTTACGCTTAACAGCAATAGCACTACGAGCGCCCAGTCGGGCCAGGGCGGGCCACTGTTCCGGGAGACTTTTATCGCCGTCCAAACGATGGCCAACAGTAGTAAATACTTAAATGTTAACCAGCAGAACGACCCCACTAGGTTCCCCATCGCATGGAAGGGGGTCAAAATAAGCGCCATCATGGGCAAGTTGGGATATTGCGCTCCTTCGAGATTATAGATCATCTCTCCACGACCGAGCATTTCCGTGTAATGGCTCCAGCGTAAGAATGCCGTTCGATTCGCCTTGGCCTTATGGATGACCTGCACTCCGGAGCTTATGTAGATCGCTAATACCACAGCCAGAAACACAATTCTTGCTTTTGACCCCATCTCAATATTCCAAACAGTATGATTCCTGATCAACCCGGAAGGATCAACCTTCGATACCTTCATCTAATCAGCGTGGACCGGGTATGGTCTTTAGCCCTCAGCTGTAAAGTAGTCGGAAATAACACCTGTGAAAGTATTGTATTTAAATGCGTAGTGACTCTTCCTCCGGTCAACAAAATTTCTCGATATCCTCTTGTCTTCATCAAGAAGGCCGGGGGATATTTTCCCCCATTCATAGCGATCCATTGCCAGAACCTCTTTCATCTTTCTCTCATAGAATGGGGCAACAGACAGGCCGGAATACGCATTGACGAACCACGGGAAGAGTTGACCCACTTTTTCGAGAAAAAGGTTATGTTGAGTACCGAAGTCAAGGCAGGATTCATCCGTGAAGTTCATGAGGTTCTCCATCTTGTCAAAATCCACATATCCACCCTGCACACTGAGTTCGGCTGCTTTGGTTCCGGGATAGGGGAAGAACTTTGTCCATCTGAACCGGCCGGGTCTTGCCTGCGCGGTTAAACGGACCGTGTCTATGACGTCATCCATGGTTTCGTAGGGAAGTCCGATCATAATAAAGACGGACGCGTGCAATCCCTGCCGTTCCGCAATCTCGACCTTGTCCATCATCAATTGATTGCTCATACGACGGTTCAGAACCTCCTTGCGTATGCGTTCGTTACCGCTTTCTATCCCGAATTTCACTATCTTGCAGTTAGCTGCCGCAAGATACCGCGCCCTATCTTCATCAAAATAATGAAAATGAGCGTTCACTACAAAGGGAATACTACAGACTTTCTTGTATGCTTTACAGAATTCCCTCACATATTCTTTACTAAAGGTGAAGAGGTCATCATCAAATATAAATGTTTTGATGTTCTTGTAAGTGTTGAGGAGAAATTCGATTTCGCCTATTACCTGACCGACATCAAGATGGCGAATAAAATTCAGCTCTCCAAGACTGCAGTTCAGGTCAATTTTGTACTGGTTTTTGATCTGGTGATTCAAACAATATGTGCAGGAAAAAGGACATCCCCTAGAAGCGATAAGTCCGACCCATCCGTCTTTGGCATTGATGACCCGTTGGAAATCGAAGATCTGATATTCTTTAACTGGTAAATCTCTGATTACCGGAAAAGGACGAACAGGGTTGATTATGACCTTCTTGTCACGGACCAGGGCCACGTTGCGTATACAGGCAACGTCTTCACCTCTGGACAACATATCCGCAAATTCCAGGATCGCCTCGTCGCATTCCCCTCTGAAAACATAGTCAAAGAGCCCTGTGTCCAGGATCTGTCGAGTTGCTGCGGTAGCATGTATTCCACCGATAATCAACGGTGCTGAAACTGTTTCTCTAGCCCATGAGGCCAGCCTTTTGGCATAGGGCCATTGATTTGTGACAACAGAAAATCCGACGAGGTCAGGCTCAATCTCCTGCAAACGCGCAGCGAACTCTTCACAGGTAGGCAGTGGGTCAAGGGATTCGCAGATTTGCCAGCATTCCACCTCATGCCCTCCGTGCTTGAGCACAGAAGACATGTGGGAGATGCCGTAATTGAAGCCTACCTGTGATCCCACGTTAGGGTAAATGAAGAGTACTTTCATTAGTTAAGAGTGAAGAGTTAAGAGTGAAGAGTTAAGAATCATGAGTTTCTCTTGCCTTTCTTTGATGTCACTATGATTGAAGATAGAATCTTGATCAGTTGTTCAGTCTCGTCAGATAGATCTCTTAAACGTCTAGGGGGGATCAGTTCTGCTTCCTGGAGCAGACGAAGCCAATAGGCAGATTCACGCGCCTCTTTGTAAGCGATGGAAATCTTTGAGATGAAATCGGCCTTGCTCTGGGCGCCTTGTGCTTCATGTATATTCGCTCCAACAGAGGTTCCCGAACGTAAGAGTTGTTTTCCCAGGATTTGGCCCACACCGTCCTTTTCCAATTCACGATACACCTTGATAATACGTAGTGAATACGCAACACTTCGTTCGGCAATAATTGATTTATCATTCTTCATTCTTAACTCTTAACTGTTCATCCGCGCATCCATAACGCGTTTCACGAGATCATTGCTGTTCACATAACCATGGGTCGATAGTGTGTCCACGTGAACGATGGTATGCTTGTTCTTCCCGCAGGCGCTCCAGCGACGGACGAACCGCATGTTATTTGATCCTGCGAAAACCGTCAATGTTGGCACACCAAGGGCAGCGGCTATATGCTGGCAGGCAGAGTCATACCCGATAAATTCATCACCATTTGCAATCAACGCGGCAATCTCCCCAATACTACAGTGAATGCCAACAACACCGCTTATGATATCCCACACTTTCAGAGCGTCAAAAGAAGCATCGACAACCGGATACCCATGGTCTGACACAGAGTCCAACAGTGCTTTTGTCCGTGCCATTTCTTCCTCGCCGAACCCTCTGTCCAGAAGGATCATGGATCGGGGTTCCTTGAGAAGGCATAGAAGCAATTCTTTCTCAAAATCTCCCTCCACCCGTTTACGGTAATTTCCACCAACACCAAGGTTTACAATGAAGACATTCCGGGAGCCCCCTTCTCGGAGTTCCCTGCAAAAAGATGCTGCCTTTTCTAGGTAATGCTGAGGGGCCCACAAAGCAGGGTAGTAAAACTCGGTTGTTTCCAGGATAGTATCCAGCCACCGGTTCGTCAACTCCGCAATAGACAGCATATGATCAAACGATTCCGCAGATCGGCTGTCGAAAAAAAAGTAACGACTGGATGGCACAAGGGGGAGGGTGCCGAGCTGTGAAAGGCGTGAGTCAGGGTCAACAAGGATGAACTTTTCCTGTGAAGAGTGGTTGATTTCCCGGTCAATAATGTCCAATACATCATGCCAGTTGGACAGACGCTCAATCAAACCGCCACGCCGGTTGTACAATACCTCCATGATCCTTATCCGTGGATTGCCCCCATAGATTTCTTCGAGTTTCTTGCTGCCCAGGATCACTATCTCTGCATCAGGGAAGCGCTTGCTTAAACGCTGGACAACCACACTGGTAATGGCCACATCCGCGCCTATGGTGACCCTCGAGAGCAGTAATATTTTGGAAATATGCTCAGGAAGCGGGAGAACTTTGTGGTCCGTTCTGATCCTGTCTATACGCTGCAGGAATTCTCCGGAAGAGTGAACTCCAAAAGCATCCAATCGGTGATCGAGGTCCTTGCCTGCAGGAAGGCTGCGACAGAATGAAATCACCTGACTCATGACCCGGTTATAAGTCTGTGTTTGCATCTCCTCAAAATCATCACACAACCCCTCCACGATAATGCCGAACAAGGCCGCTGCCACAAACCGGTTTACTTCGAGACTCTCTGAGGATGTTGCCATTTCACAGAGTAAATCGATATACGCTTCCTCGTAGCAGCCTCGATGAAAGTGATGATCCATGAATGAAAACGCCACCTGCCGCGCCAGTTGACTTACACTTTCAATGTTTGGTTCCTGTTTGGTCAAAGTGGTCCATTGTTCTCGATAATGGGATGGCTTCATACCCTGGTTATCCTGTCAACCATTAATCGTTTCCCGGCCTCTAAAACCATGGCCGGTGTTATCTCTCTCATGCAAACATGGTCACGGGGGCACACTTTTTTGTGACATGGTGAGCAATCCAGGTCGTGACGCAACACAGAGGTCTTCTCGAGGTTTGATGCTGTGTAGCGCGGATCTGTGGGACCCATGATCACCACGACCGGGACGTCAAATGCCACGGCATAATGCCGTGGTCCCGTGTCGTTCGTTACCAGAAGCTGACAACGTTGAACCAGGGGTTTTAATAGCTCTAAATCGACCTTATCAGGCGCCGTATTTGTAATATGTGCGTGAGTCTGTTCCACAATAGCCTCCGCCAAGGCGTCTTCACCGGGTCCCACAAGTAAGAGTAGCTTGCAATGGAAGGTCTCTTCAAAGAGTTCTGCAAGGGCGGCGAAATGTCTTGGCGGCCAGCACTTTGAAGAACCGAACCGTGCTCCCGGGTTTAAACCAATAACCAAGTCGCCGGAGTTGATCCCGTACTTTTTCAGCAAACGGTCACATTTATTATGGACCGACTCTGAAAAGAAAAGCAGCGGCTTCATTTCTTCTGGAAGTTCAAGCCCCATTGAAAGACAAATTTTCGAGTAATACGCTACCATAGGTGAGGGGATAATCTTCCATCCCTCGCGAATGGGTCGTGGACCACCGGTCAAAAAGGGTGTTCTCCCCCCTCTTCGATACCCGTATATGTTTCTTGCTCCTCCGAGCCACATTTCCAAAGTCGAACGGATGGAGTTGGGCAGAAGAATTCCCATATCAGGAGTGAAACTACGGATCAACCGTATTGTATGGATGAATCCTCTCGATGTCTTGTCATTGACCTCGATGATTTGGTCAAACCATGGGCTATCTTTCAAAACCTGACTCAAACGTTTCCTCATTAGGCCGATGAGTCGAGCCTCGGGAAAATTTTTCTTGAGACAGTCAAAAACCGGTGTTGCCATAACCAAATCGCCAACCCAGTTTGGGCACCGAACCAAGATTGTTTTCGGCTGTTTCAATGTCCCAGCCAAGCGGTCTCCTCCAGGCGCTGCATCTGATCGCCATGAGTCCGCAAGCAGAAAGATGACAAGAGTGATTGCTTGCGATGCTCCGTTGTTCGGAGATTGTGAAGATGTATTATAGGGTAAAACAATTAAGGGACGGGGACGAAATAACTTCCCCATTTGTGCATCTCATCTTCAGGCCATCTTTGCCCGATCTTCAAACACAAAATCCTCAAAATAGTTCGACTATTCCTCCGGTTTTGCGTTTTCAGATCGAACAAATCTAACCTAAATCTGAGCGCCAACTTGAGGAAGTTATTTCGTCCCCGTCCCTAATCTGACAATTTACCATAAATGATCGAGACAATTAAAGAAAAAAAGGGCATCTTTCATTTATCGGTTTAGACTTTTCAGGGATGCGGGCGCCAATAGACAAAGTTCTGGGCTGATGAAAATTGCCCCTCACATGGCTTTTCGGTGTCAGGTGTCAGTAAAGAGAAATACAAGGCCTGAAACCTGGAGCGATACAAGTAAAGTGTAAACTACTTTTTTATATATATGGAGGATGCCATATTTTCGTTCCTCAGAACACCCGAGCCGCGATCCAGCCTCCTGAAATAAATGTGCCCAGTGAACTTCCCAGGTTGACCATGACTACTACGAGCAGGATCCTGCTCATGGGGTTCATCCAGAATCCCCTTACTGTGGACACGGCATTTGGAAGGTCTTCAAGGTCGGCAACCGTGGGCTTCTTCACCCCTGCTTGAACGAGTCCGGCTATCAAGCCGGCGGCAATCATGGGGTTTAGACTGGTAATGGGCGCTGCTATGAACGATGCTATTATGGTGAGGGGATGGGCTAGGGCAAGCGATGCCCCAACCGAGGAGAGGATACCATTCACCAGTATCCATATGTAGATAGAGTGTACGGAATGCTCCACGCCGCCCTTTAGAAAACCGAGGACGAGGAGTGCAATAATCAATGTTGGTATTGTCCATTTAATAATGGATGGTGCCATGGATTTTGGGGGAATCTCCAGCAGGTGTTCTATAGGCGCGTTGTCATGAAGATGATCTTGAATCCCGGGGACGTGTCCAGCCCCGATAACGGCTACAATGTTTTTCCCTGGGGCGTTTCTGATTTTTCGGGCGAGAAAGATATCTCGTTCATCGATGAGGCGTTTCTTAACTTCAGGTAACGATTTGGCGAAGGACTCCAGTATTGTCTCAAGCTGATCGTGATTTTTCATTTGCTCTATCAATGGGGTATCTATTTTTTCCGTACTGAAGACGGCAACTACGAGTTGTACAATCATCTTCAGTTTATTATAGAGGTTGAGGTATCCCCATACACGTTTCAACGTGATTTCGATGTCGCGGTCCGCCAGAACGAGTTCAGATTTGTTTTTTTCAGCTTGCTTTATGCCTTCTAACATTTCTGCGCCTGGTTGGACACCAAGCTGGTCCCCGAGTTTCCTATAGAATGATGTCATTATGAGCTGTGCCAGGAGGAAAAGGGCTTTCTTTTCTCTGATTGTCTTAAAGATATCCATCTGCTTCCAGACATCCCGTTCAACAATAGCCTTGTATCGCGCTGCGCACAACTCTACGCATACGACGTCCGGCTTCACCTTCTTGATTGTGTCGCGCACATCTTCAACGCTTTTTTTTGACACATGGGCGGTGCCGACGAGGTAGATATCTTTCCCGTCAACCATAAGATGGTGGACACTTTTGGGAAGCATACTGTCAGGTGTGGTTATGTGGTCATCGGTTATATTCATTGTTATCCATGCCTTTCAAGCCAAGATCCGTTGCATCGTAAGACAGCCTCCTAGTCCGTGGTGGCCTAGCATCTAATATTTCATAGTATTCTAGCCGAAAAGTCTGCCAAGATCAATGTAATTCTTCCAGCTGACCGGTCCGAAACTTCTTGACAGAGAATGACTCCCCGTCCGTTACCATGGTAACCGCCCCATCTCTATCGGTTCGGTATGTTTCGCAGCCCAGATCCCTGTATCTATCAATAACCTTTTTTCTGGGAAGTTTGAACCTGTTCTTGTAACCCGCGCTGAAGACTGCATGAGAGGGGCGAACCAAATTCAAGAACCCCTTTGTGCTGGATGTGAGACTTCCGTGGTGGGGGACCTTTATAACGGTGCTCTCCAACAGTTCTCCCAGTTCAATTAGCCTTGTCTCTGTCTCCTTTTCTATGTCTCCTGTGAAGAGAAACCTCACTTCCTTGAACGTTAACTTCACTACAAGTGAGTTATTGTTGAGGGATGAGTGGAAACCGATCTTCTGATGCCCTAACATTTGGTTCGGAGGGCTAAAGACATCCACCCTCACCCCGTTGATATTTCCGGGTGGGGTCAGGATGTTCATTTCTGTCTCTTTCAGTCCCTTTTGCTCTATTATCTCCATAAGTTCATGATAGGGTTTCTGGTTTGTACCCTGCCCGTTGGTCCAAATTTCCTTTACCCCGAAGTTCCCGGCAATAAAGCGAAGTCCATTGAGATGATCGGGATGGGGGTGGCTTAAAACCAGGTAATCAACTCTTTTTATCTTCTCCTTCCAAAGGAAAGGCGCAAGAATATTCCTGCCTGTATCAAAACTGTCGTTGTAAAAACCCCCGCCATCTATAACCATCCTCTTGCCCTTTGGGAATTCAATGACGGCGGAGTCTCCCTGGCCTACGTCCAGAAATGTCACACGAAGGGTCTTGTTTAAATTTTTGACATAGTACCAATAGGAGTAGTCTGATGCGATCAGCGCCAGGAGAGTTACAGCAACATATCCGGTCCATTTTAGCTTCCCTATATTAAAGAGGAATATAAGAAAGATGTAGAATAATATTATCTCCAGTATTGTGGGAGTAGTAATCCAAAAAGAGATACCGGGAAGACGCGAAAATGACCCAACTGCATAGACGACATAGTCAATAACGATGGAATCCAAGCCAAGGAGTAACGATGCCAGAGGAGGCGAAATAAAGATTGTCAGACCAACCAACAGGCTCAGGGGTACGACGATGAAACCAACTACAGGGACTATCACTATATTTGAAAGGAACCCGAGGAGGGCAACCCTGTTAAAATTATACGCAACAATAGGACCCGTTCCCAGGGTGGCAGCCATGGATACGAGGGCTAGAAGGCCGATGTATTTGCCGATATTCTTGGCCGCCGGAGGAACGGGATTAGCAGGTAGGCCGGGGATCAATGACAGATAATGCACGAACCTGGGGACCAAATAGACTATCGCCAGCACTGAGACAAAGGACAATTGAAATGATACATGGAAGATAGAGGGTGGTGAAATTAGCGTGATGATAAAGGCTGCCAGGGCCATGGTGTTGTACAAATCTCTCTGCCTATCAATTATGATAGCCAGTAGAAAGGTTATAATCATGATGGTGGCTCGAAATGTTGAAGTTCCAAAACCAGCTATGAATGCGTAAAAGAGCACAGGGCATATGGTAAGGATAGCCGCGACTTTATTGATGTCCAGCGCCAGCATCAACCTTTGAGATAACCTCAGTGCCCCCCTGGCACAAATGAAAGCGATTAGGGCAATAAAACCGATATGGAGACCTGATATGGCAAGGATATGGGCTACACCGGCGGAAGTGAAATTCTCCTTTGTCCTCTGCGAAACTTCTCCCTTTTCACCCAGAAGAAGGGCCTTGACGAGGTGCCTGTTTCTCAGTTCCGGCCTTCCATCAATAAAAGCCCTTATCTCTTCCCTCAAATCCTCTATTATCTTCCGAAAAGAGTTGCCGTACCCCTCACCCATTCTGGCGATATCCTTATTGCTCTTAACATAACCGGTCACGAGTATCCCCTGACGGGCCAGGTACCTTGAATAGTCAAAACTTCCCGGGTTATGGAAGTTCCTCGGACGACGCAACCTGCAAATGAACCTTACCCTGTCTCCGTATTTCAGGTGTGTTCCAGTTTCTCCTATTGTGAGCAAGATCCTTCCTGTGACTTCCGTGTAGCCGCCATTAACGTAAATCCTTTCGGCCTTTACATAGAGCCTCGACCTGTCTTCCAGCAATTTTGGCGGGTTGTACAGGGTTCCTTGAACGTTCAGGTAGTCATTTTTTAAAAAGTTCGACACATGGTTGTTGGGTAGCTGAGGATGGATATACGGGTTAATGAAGAGACACCCTATAAGGATGAAGATGGCAGGGAGGAATACAGCGCTTGCATGTTTGCGTTCCAACAGGATTGTAAACAACAGGACGAAAAGAAGGGCTGCTGTGACTATCAGGGTGGGTCCTGTGGGAAGATGAAAATAATTACCCACCAGAAGCCCTGTCAAGTAAGAGATCAGCAGGGGAATTAACGGTCTGTGCATCATGGGCCTTCCAATATGCCAGTGAATGGTTTGCGGCGAGGGAGGAACGAATAAATAAAATTATAATTAAAAATATTTTTTTGCAACCTTTTTTGTCATCCTTCATAAAAGCTATAAAGTAGTTTACACTTTCGAATAAAAAAACGGTCTCGGCACAGATTCAACGGTGGTTAAATTTTATTCGTGCAGCTGTTTGAGCATTTTAGTGAGCGTTAAGAAAGAACAGGGGGAAAGCCATGTTTTTTGAATGATTGTAGTTCCAAAACCTATAGGTTAAATTTAGTAGCTTTAGACTGTTCTTTCTTTATGCTCACTTAGATGCGAGTTCTGCACGGGTTAAAATTTAACTACCGTTGAAGCAGCCATAATTTAAAAAGTGTAAACCGATGTATGAAGGATGCCTGAATAAATACATGATCTTAGTTTCATAGGGTGGGGAATGTGGGCTATATGAGCACAGACAAATTGATAGTAATAGGTGGCGGGTTGGCGGGTTGTGAGGCTGCATGGCAGGCGACAAAGAGAGATGTTGACGTAATACTCTATGAGATGAAACCAGAAAGGTTTTCTCCTGCACACGTCTCCAGTGATCTCGCCGAGCTTGTATGCAGTAATTCACTGCGATCTAACTCTGTAGAGAACGCTGTAGGACTCCTTAAAGAAGAGATGAGGAGAATGGATTCCCTCATCATCACGGCTGCCGACAAAACCAGAGTGCCGGCTGGAAGCGCCCTGGCTGTAGACCGAGAGGGTTTTTCGCGGCTTACCACCCGTACGCTGGAAGGGATTGATCGCGTTACGATTGTCCGCGAGGAGGTTAGCAATATCCCAAGCGATACTCGGACAATTGTGGCCACAGGGCCCCTCACTTCCCAGGCGTTCGAAGATGAAATTAAGAAGCATACCGGTGAGAATTACCTCTATTTCTATGACGCCATCGCACCAATCCTTGAGGTCGATTCCATCAACTTCGATATCGCTTTCAAGGGTTCCAGATATGGAAAGGGCGGAGACGACTATATAAACTGTCCTATGACGGAAGGGGAGTATTATTGCTTTCTTGATGCCCTGATGGCGGCGGAGAAAGTAATTACGAGGAATTTTGAGGACACCGTTCCGTTTGAAGGCTGTATGCCTATAGAGGATATGGCAGAGAGGGGAAGAGACACTCTCCTCTTTGGACCCATGAAGCCGGTAGGTCTGACAGACCCAAGTACCGGCAGGCGACCCTATGCAGTAGTCCAGCTGAGGCAGGACAACCGTTATGGAACGCTTTATAATATAGTGGGGTTTCAGACAAGGCTCAAGTGGAACGAGCAGAAAAGGGTATTTCGTATGATCCCAGGGTTGGAAGATGCGGTATTTGCCCGGTTGGGCAGCCTCCACCGCAATACATTCATCAATTCTCGACGATTACTGAGTCGATCGCTACAACTGAAGAAGCGGCCGTCCATACTCTTCGCAGGGCAGATCACCGGTGTGGAGGGTTATGTGGAGTCTGCGGCCATGGGATTGTTGGCAGGTATCAATGCGAGTAGGCTCATTCATGGGCTTCCACTAATCCCGCCTCCCCTGACTACAGCTATGGGCGCGCTGGTCGGTCATATCACTGCGACCGATGATCGACACTTCCAACCCATGAATATCAACTTCGGACTCTTCCCACCTCTCGGGGTTAAAGCAAGGAGGGAAGTTAGACGAAAAAGGATGACGGAAAGAGCCCTCACTGATTTGGACGCATGGAAGCAAAACCTGGCAGAATGAGTTTATAACTTCAGTTCAGCGATACTCTTTTCAACACCTTCAGCTGATTTCTTGACTGCCGCCCTTTCCTCATCTGTAAGTTCCACCTCGATGACCGCTTCAACGCCATCCGATCCCAGTTTCACTGGAACCCCGAAGTATATATCGTTTAATCCGTATTCTCCTTCCAGGTAAGCGGCACATGGTAGGACGCGTTTCTTGTTTTTGAGTATGGCCTCTGCCATTTGAACAGCCGAGGCCGATGGCGCGTAAAACGCGCTCCCTCTTTTCAGTAGAGAGACGATCTCTCCCCCTCCCTTTCTCGTTCTTTCAACGATCTGATCTATTTTTTCCTTGGTCATTAGCTGTGTGATAGGCACACCGGCCACGGTGCAGTATCGAGGTATGGGAACCATATCATCACCATGGCCTCCCAGTATCAATGCCTGAATATCTTCCACAGACACATCGAGTTCCATAGCTATGAATGTCCTCAGTCTGGCCGTATCCAGGATACCTGCCATTCCCATTACCCTATTCTTGGGAAACCCACTGACGGTCTTCGCTAAATATACCATCGTGTCCAGGGGGTTTGTGACCATTATGATAGCACAATGGGGAGACCTCTTAGCCACCTCAGTAGTTACCGATCGGACAACCTCTTTGTTCTTCTCCAGCAAGTCTTCCCGACTCATACCCGGTTGTCGAGGAAATCCGGAGGTTATGATCACTACATCAGAATCAGCCGTTTCCTCATAACCGTTAGTACCGATAACCCTAGTGTCAAATCCTTCAACCGGCCCGGTCTCCGATAAGTCCAGGGCCTTGCCCTGGGGCACTCCATCGACGATATCCACCAAAACAACATCACCGATCTCCTTTTCTGCTGCCCAATGAGCAGCAGTAGCTCCCACATTACCAGCTCCCACAATAGTAATCTTCTTACTCCCCATATTACGACAATCCTCCTCAACTGAAGACCAGTAGTCATAGTAATCCCAATGCAAGCGAAGCTCATTGCCGGCAGTTCACTTCTTATCTGAACTCCCTATCATTCCATTTCCCTCACTTGCAGGTGGTCCCTTATCGTAAAACCGTTTCCCCATCTCTATCTGATCGGCACTATCCTATTTTGATGCAGGTTTGTCAAGGGCGTTCGTCAAAGAATGATTAAAATCATAGGATGCGCCTGTGGAAGACCTAGCCGGGCAACGAGAAATTTATTGCGCTATCAGTTGTCCGGTAGTGTCCCTTTACAGTTGAGATAAATGTTTTTGGAGGGTTCTGTGGTCTGATTTTTTCGAACAGAGCATTGTTTTTTTTTCATGAACCCCAGATAGCGGTTTGAAGGCTGTAAGAGTGAGTTTTCTCCCTTCCTCTGGATATAGAAATACCAGGAGGAAGAACTTTTGAAGTTGAATGAAAGATGCCAAAAGGGACACTACCGAAACTCATGCTTGTCCAGGTAATCCCTTATGCGCTCGACAAAAGGCAACCCATACGCCTCATAGGTTTTTTCTCCCAATCCCCTGATAGCCAGGAATTCACCTTTGTCGGAAGGACAGGCTGAGGCCATCCTTTTCAATACTCTGTTGGAAAGGATCATAAAGGGAGCCACCCCTTTATCTTCCGCGATCCCATTCCTCAGGGATCTAAGGACCTCGAAGAGATCCTCATCATATAGGTCTGCTTCCTTTTTTTCTCCAGCGCCGGTGATGTCTTCGGGGAAATCGATCCTGATATCCCTCACTTTTTCCTGCATGATCTCCCATCCAAATTCAGTAATGTTGAAAACCTGGAACCTTCTTGGGTATCCCTTGATAACTCTGTTTGTCTCTTTATTTTCGATGCACCCTTCTGCTACAAGCTCCTCAATAATCTTTCTGAGCATCGCCTTGTTGAATCCCTTCAGGATACCGTAGGTGCTCAAGCGGTCAAAACCAAACGACTTGACCTGCAGGGACCGGGAACCCCGCAAGACCTTTAAGACCATTTCCATGCTATACCCCTCTTTCATCCGGGCGAGGCAGCTAAGAATTTTTTGGATAACGATAAACTCATGGTCTGTAAGGGCCCTCTTTGCAGGTTTTATGCCCCCTCCAACACAACAATCGCATGCTTGGCAATTTTTTTTAGGGTAAGCATCTCCAAAATAGGCCAGAATAAACTTGCGTCGGCAGGATCTGCCGATGGCATATGCCATCATCTTGTCTAGTTTTTTTTCCTCGCGTCTCTTCTTTCTCAAAAGCGTAGCGTAATCAACCCCGGTATCTTTTCTCCCCATGTCCAGGATCCGGACCCCCCTTCCACGAGATGGCGGAATGAAATCAAGGACTTGCGATCCTTTGAGGCCATTAAGTGCCCGCTTCACCTGTTCCATCTCCAGTTGGGAACGAAAACAGAGTCCCTCCAGGCTTATCTCAGACTTATCAAGGACTTTTACCCCGTAATCCCCAAGGAGGATCTCCAATATTCTCCTCCTCTTCTCAGCCTTTTCGGTTATCCTGTTCAAGGCCTCTTTGGGTTTCATCCTCAGAACGATGGTGGAGATATTTTCCGAAGGAGAGCGTCTCTCGATGCAGCCAAACCGCTCCAATATCTTGAGGGACGAATAGTAGGCCATTTGGCTTATCTTCATGGATGCGGAACTGCTGACTTCATGGTACGAAAGATATCTTATGTCTCCGTCTTTCGCCCTGAGCAATCGATAAACCTCTTCAATAACTTCAGGGTCCGGGTTATCCCCCCTGATGAAGTATTCCTGGAGATATCGGTCTGCAGGAGTGAACAGCAGGACACATTGAGAGGGCAAACCATCCCTGCCGGCCCTTCCCACCTCTTGATAGTATGCCTCCATAGTCCTTGTGATGTTATAGTGGATAATCGTCCTGATGTCTTCTTTATCAACTCCCATTCCGAAGGCATTGGTGGCGGTTATCACATTGATGGACCCCTCCATAAACCTGTCCTGGATTTCTTTTCTCACTGTATCATCGAGACCAGCATGGTAACTTGCCGCTCTGATATGAAGACTTTCTCTCATGAATTGTGCTGTCTCATCGGTCTGATTTCTCGTGCCGCAGTAGATTATTGCCGGAAGATTGTCCTTAGTAATGAGTTTGATAATGGCCTTGTACTTGTCTGTATCCGTGGGGGTATTGAGAACAGAATAGAAGAGGTTTCCCCTGTCAAAGCCTCCCGTAAAGGATCGGGGGTTTAAAAGGTCCAGTTGCTCTTTAATGTCATCCCTTACTTCTTCAGTAGCGGTGGCGGTCAGGGCAATGGTCGGCGGATTATTGAGAACCTTCCTGACCCAGGAGAGTCGCATATAATCAGGTCTGAAGTCATGTCCCCACTGGGAGATGCAGTGGGCTTCATCCACGGCCAGGAGTGAGACCCCCACCCTTTCCAGATACCGTAAGAAGACGGAACTTCTGAACCTCTCCGGGGCCACGTAGATCAGGTGATACTCCTTCCTGCTCAACTGCTCCAGTCTCTTTCTCTGCTCCAGACTATCGATGGAGCTGTTGATAAAGGTGGAAGGTATCCCTTTTCCCGTCAAACTGTCTACCTGGTCCTTCATCAACGCAATCAAGGGAGATACCACGAGGACGATTCCGTCCAGGATCAGGGAAGGGAGCTGATAGCAGAGGGATTTGCCCATCCCTGTGGGCATCACCACCACACAGTCTTCTCCCTTAAGCACCGCATCGATTACCTCCGCCTGGAGGGGACGAAAGTGGGAAAAACCAAACCTATCCTTTAATACCTCGTACTTGTCCAAGTGAATGTCCATCCGAACTTCTGCCCTAAGAGCGCTTAAACGCGTCTGCAAACGGATTGTTGAAAAATTCCGTATCCCTTTTCTTCCCGGTGTCCTTCTTCTTGCTATTCCCTCTGGTTTTCTTGGTCGGGGAGTTCTTTGTTTCCTGTACTGAACGGGAACCGGTCATGTCCGGATTGCTCTTCATTGACAGGGAAATCCTCTTTCTTTCAAGATCCACATCCAAGACAGTCACTCTTATTCTGTCATGGACCTTGACCACTTGGCCGGGGTCTTTCACAAAATGATCGCTCAGTTGGCTTACATGGACAAGACCATCCTGATGAACGCCTATATCCACAAACGCCCCAAAGGCAGTAACATTGGTAACCACGCCCGGAAGCCTCATCCCCGGTTCGAGGTCCTCCATCTTCTCCACATCCTCGGCAAAAGCATAGGCCTCAAACTCTTTACGAGGATCCCGGCCCGGCCTGGCCAATTCATCGAGTATATCCTTCAATGTAGGAAGTCCAACTCTGTCCGTAATGTACCTCTCTATATCAATCCCTTTCCGAAGTTTCTCGTCCTCCATAAGGTCACTAACTTTACACCCTAGATCCCGGACCATGGCATCCACAACCGGGTAGCTCTCAGGATGTACCGCGCTTGCGTCTAGAGGGTTTTCTCTATCGAGGATGCGCAAAAACCCTGCCGCCTGTTCAAACGCCTTCTTGCCCAGGCGTGACACATTCTTGAGTGATTCTCTGGAGAGAAAGGGGCCGTGTTCATCCCTGTAAACCACAATATTTCTCGCAAGTTGGGGTCCCAAACCCGAAACATAGGTGAGCAATTCCTTGCTGGCCGTATTTACTTCCACGCCCACTGCATTGACGCAACTGGTAACCACCTCGTCGAGTCTGCCCTTCAAGGCCCCCTGGTCCACATCGTGCTGATATTGGCCCACACCGATGGATTTGGGTTCTATCTTTACCAACTCCGCCAGCGGGTCCATGAGACGTCTTCCAATGGATACTGAACCTCTGACAGTCACATCCTGATCCGGAAACTCTTCCCGTGCTGCTTCAGATGCTGAGTAAATAGAAGCGCCGCTCTCATTGACCACCACGATCTCGATATCCTGCCCAAGGTAAAGGTCCCTTGTGAATCTCTCTGTTTCCCTTCCACCTGTGCCGTTTCCTATAGCAATGGCCTCCACGTGGTAACGTTTGCACAAGGCCTCGATCTTTTCAGCAGCTTCGGATCTACGTTTATCAGATGTCAGGGGATATACGGTATCCGTGTCAAGCAGTTTGCCCTGCCGGTCAAGGCATACGACTTTACAGCCCGTCCTGAAACCGGGATCTATGGCCAAGACGTTCTTCTGACCCAGGGGAGCGGCGAGCAAGAGTTCCCTGATGTTGTCCGCAAAGATCCTTATGGCTTCGTTGTCGGCCCGTTTCTTTGTCTCCGCTCTTATCTCCGTTTCCATGGCATGGGAAAGCAATCTCTTGTAGCTGTCTTGTACGGCCTCTTTCACCTCTGACGAGGCCTCGGATTCGCCGTTTACAAATAATGACTCTAACAAAGATAGGGCCTCTCCTTCGGGAGGCAACACGTTCAGGGTCAGGACCCCCTCTTTTTCACCTCGACGCATAGCCAGGGTTCTGTGGGAGGGCGCCGAGGCAACGGGTTCCTCCCAGTCAAAATAATCCCTGTACTTATTTCCCTCTTTTTCCATACCCGGGATGACCTTTGACCGGAAAACGCCTTTTTTTGCAAAGAGCGCCCTCATTCTCATGCGAGCCTCATGATCCTCGTTAACCCATTCAGCGATGATATCCCTGGTGCCGGCCAGAGCATCTTCCTGTGTCTCCACTCCCTTTTCGTGATCTACAAAAGCCGCCGCCTCTAAATGGGTATCCATATGGCCTTGTTCAAAGAGCATCTTTGCCAAGGGTTCCAACCCTTTTTCCCTGGCAACAATCGCCCTGGTGCGCCGTTTTGGTTTGAAGGGGAGGTAAAGGTCCTCAAGGATCGCCATGGTCGCCGCAGCCTCAATCTTTTTTTCCAGTTCATCTGTAAGGTTGTTACTCTCATCCAGGGACTTGAGGATGGATTCCCTGCGTGTGTCCAAGTCCGCCAACTGCCTCAGCCTGTCGC
This sequence comes from Deltaproteobacteria bacterium, assembly GCA_030643245.1. Taxonomy (GTDB): domain Bacteria; phylum Desulfobacterota; class UBA8473; order UBA8473; family UBA8473; genus JAUXHQ01. The sequence continues at coordinate 23,171 of DAOWME010000002.1, read as the reverse complement.
GAATACCGGTAATGATCACCTCATCCAGGGACCCGGTCACCTCTTTTCTGTAACGGGCAATGAACGGAACGGTAGCGCCGTCTTTCAATAAAGATGCTGTAGCCTCAACCTGACGTGGCAAAAGGCCGAGTTCCCCGGCAATCCTCTCTATATTTTTCTCACTCATGTACCATTACCTCCTAAGGTAACCAAATATCAGCAATTCTTATGTTTTATCCCACAGTTGCCAGCTCAAGCCTTCCCTTCCATCTCTCTCTCAGGACATCTTTCAGGTATCTGTGGGATGGATCGGTCAGGTCCGGATCCCTTTTTACCAGGTCAAAGGCCTCTTCCCTTGCCTCCTGGAGTATCTTCATATCTCTGGCGATATTTGCCACCCTGAACTCCGGCAGTCCGGATTGGCGTGTGCCGAGGAAATCACCTGGGCCCCTGATGGCCAGGTCTTCTTCTGATATCCTGAACCCATCTGTGGTATTCTCCATTATCTTGAGCCGCCGCCTGGCATCGTCGGACTTACTGTATTGAGCGATAAGAAAACACCTCGATTCGTCTTCCCCCCTACCGACTCTTCCCCTCAACTGGTGTAGTTGAGATAGCCCAAACCTTTCGGCATGTTCTATAACCATAACCGATGCGTTCGGTATATCTATCCCCACCTCAATAACGGTCGTGCAAACCAGTATATCTATCCTCCGGTCCCTGAAGGCCGCCATAATATCCTCTTTCTCTTCATGGTTCATCCTCCCGTGAATCAAGCCAACCACAAACTTGGGGAAGACCTCTTTCTGCATGTGCTCTGCCATCTGCGTCGCGTCTTTCAGATCCAGTTTTTCGGACTCCTCTACCAGAGGATAAACCATATATACCTGTCTGCCTTTTCTAATCTCGCTCCGAACGATATCGTAAACCCTCTTTCTATCGCTCTCATGGTACAGCTTTGTAGCCACCGGTCTTCTCAGTGGAGGTAGTTCATCGAGCACCGAGACATCAAGGTCTCCATACACAGTCATGGCCAAGGTTCTGGGGATTGGCGTCGCAGTCATAACTAGAATGTCCGGATTGTAGCCCTTTCGTCTAAGTGCAGCCCTTTGTATCACGCCAAATCTGTGCTGCTCATCAATAATTCCAAGACCCAACTTACGAAACGCAACAGATTCCTCGATAATAGCATGAGTACCGACAACGATATCCGTGTCGCCTTCTTCAATGGCAGTAAGTACCTCTTTCCTCTTCGCCCCCTTAATGCTGCTGGTAATGAGGGCTGTTTCCCCACCAAGTCTGTTCGTGAGATGGCGAATACTCGAGAAATGTTGTTCAGCCAAAATCTCGGTGGGGGCCATGATGCTGACCTGGTAACCATTCTCCACCGCTGTTAAGGCTGAAATCAATGCCACAATGGTCTTTCCGCTCCCAACATCTCCCTGAATAAGCCTGTTCATAGGATAGGGAGATCTCATGTCCGCTTCAATCTCTGTTATCACCCTTCGTTGAGCCCCAGTCAGGGTGAACGGCAGGTAGCTTATCAGTTGATCTTTCCGCTCCCCGGTGATCTTAAAAGCGATCCCCTCCTCCATTGTAATCCCCCTCTTTTTCAGGGCCAACCCCAACTGTAGGAAGAAGAACTCATCGAAGATGAGAGTTCTGTGAGCTGGGGATCTACCGGACAGAAGGGCTGAGAAGTCATCCTCGGGTTCCGGGAGATGCACCCTCTTTGCGGCATCAGCAAGCCCCATCAGGTTCCGTTTGTTGCGTGTGTAAGCCGGGATAGCGTTCATTAGGAGATCCGAATAACCATCAACAGTCTCCTTCATTATCCTTCTCATCGTCTTTTGATATAACCCTTCAGTTTCAGAGTAGACGGGGACTATTCGACTGAAATTGCGGGAGTCATCCACATCCTTGACAATCTCAATGTCAGGATGGTGGACCTCTTTTTGGAAACGATAGGACTTAATTTCCCCGGACAAGATAACCCGCTGACCTTTCTTAAACCTTCCCCTCATGTAACGATAATCGTAGACGAACCACTTGGCGGTGATAGCGCCGCTTCCATCTCCCACAACCATCTCAAAGATGCCCTTCCGGTTCTTTTTGTAGGGGAAGACCCCCAGGGATGCTATCTCCCCAAGGATTGTCTCGGTCTTTTCCACCTCCAGCTTAGATATGGGTCTTATATTCCTCCTGTCTTCGTACTTTCTCGGCACAAAGTATAGGGCGTCTTCAATAGTCTCAATCCCCTTTTTCTTTAAGAGGCTTGCCAATTTGGGGCCAACACCCTTCACAGATTGGATCGGTCTGGAGAGCTCTTTTGCCTTCTCCGAGAATTCAAGCGCTGAGACTTCTCTTTCCGGAGGTCCAGGGGAAAAGCTATGGTCCTCTATTTGTTCAAGCACTCTCAACGAGTCTAGGACCCTGACCTTTTTTGAAACGAGATCCAGAGAGTCAAAATCCAAAAAGTATCTTGCCAATTCCCGGATCAGGCGTGACTTGTCAGGACCCAGGAGCAGCAAGAGGGCCTCTTTGGTCAAACTCGCAACATTGGCCTCCAAACCCTTAACCACACCAAGGTTGGCAAAAGAGTCCCTGGAAACATAATTCATAGGCTTATACAATGCCGCGATGATATCTCCCAGTCCTCTCACAAGAAACTCCTGATCGTTTCGACTTCTTGGACACACAAATATCAACTATTGTTACCAGAATATTTTTAGGTTGACAAGAAAAAAGGTTTGACATCTCAATGGCTACAGGCTAAAATTCGGTCGAAGTAACAAGTCAAAAGCCCGGTTCGGGCTTGTTTTATTTTCGCACTCACAGGTGTCTATTACTTTTCTCAAACACCCCGTAGAAAATTTCCTGGAAATCCGGCAAGGAGTGGAGATTGGCTGAAAAAATAACCTACAAGAGCGCCGGTGTAGATGTGGACATCGGCAACAAGTTAGTAAAAAGAATAAGACCTTTAGTCAAAACCTCATTTAGACCTGAAGTTATAACAGATATTGGGGGCTTTGGTGGTCTCTTTTCCTTAAATATGGCCAAATACAAGAGACCGGTCCTCGTATCTACCACCGATGGAGTGGGGACAAAACTGAAGATCGCGTTCATGATGGATAAACATGATACTGTTGGGATTGATTTGGTGGCCATGTGTGTAAATGATGTTGTGACCCTTGGCGCTGAACCACTTTTTTTCCTTGATTACATATCTACAAGCAAATTGGTGCTCGACAAGGCAGAGCAAATCATCCAGGGGATTGTAGATGGATGTAAGGAGGCTAGTTGTTCCTTGATCGGAGGAGAAACTGCTGAAATGCCATCTTTCTACAGTGATGATGAATATGATTTGGTCGGTTTTGCGGTAGGCGTGGTGGACAATGATAACATTATCGACGGTTCCACCATAACAAAGGGAGACAAACTCATCGGTATCACTTCCAGTGGCTTACACAGTAACGGATACTCTCTGGTTAGAAAGGTCCTGTTTGATAACCTTGACCTGGACGTTACCGCCCGAGTGGAAGAGTTTGAAAAACCGATTGGGGAGGAATTACTTAAACCCACCAAGATATATGCAAAGGCTATCCTTACCTTAATAAGGGATTTTAAGATCCATGGGATATCCCACATTACGGGGGGAGGGCTGATGGAAAACATACCACGCATATTGCCAAAAGGCTGTCAAGCGATGGTTTACAAAGATTCATGGGATGTTCCTCCTATTTTCAGGTTTATCAAGGAAAAGGGGAATGTTGAAGAATACGAAATGTTTAAAACCTTTAATAACGGCATAGGGATGGTGGTGGTGGTGTCCCCTCCTGAGGTTGAGGACGTGCTTATAAGACTGAGAGGGTTGGAACAGAAAGCCTGCATTATCGGAGAGATAACTCAAAGAAAGAAAGGGCAGAAATCCATCAAAATCCTCTGACATTGAAGGCCTATGGTGGAGGGATGATTATTGCCAGCGCTTGTTTGCTGGGGGTTAACTGTCGGTACGATGGGTCGAACAAGAGTAGCCCCAGGCTTCTCGATCTAGTGCGTAAGTATACGATTATACCACTATGCCCTGAGCAGCTGGGAGGGCTTCCCACACCTAGAAAAGGTGCTATAATTGAGGGGGGAGATGGTTTTGACGTGTTCAACTCTCAAGCAAGGGTTGTTGACACGGGGGGTAATGACGTAACCACACAGTTCACAAGAGGTGCCGGAGAAGTATTGCGTATTGTGAGGCTGGTGGGGGCTGAAGCTGCAATCCTAAAAGATAAGAGCCCCTCGTGTGGTGTTAATTATATATACGAAGATTGTGGCCTGGGCCTGAGGGAAGGGGTAGGAGTCCTGACGGCACTCCTGATCCGTAACGGGATCAGGGTAAATTCAGAGTACAATATTTTTATTGACTAGCGAGGTCCGGAATGGCGAGAGTTTGTGAAATATGCGGGAAAGGTCCGTTGTTTGGCAATAATGTAAGTCATGCAAATAATAAGACAAAAAGAAGATGGTATCCGAATATTCAAAAGGTCAGGACAATAAAGAACGGATCAGTTAAGAGGATTAATGTATGCACCCGTTGCATAAGATCCGGAGTCGTCAATAAAATCTAGGTGCTGCTTTGCTTCAGTCTTTCCACCTTGATGACTCCTTTAATAGTTTTCAGGGAATCCATTATGTTTTGAAGGTGTTTCAGATCACTTACCTCGATCTCAAAGATATTAACTGCTGTTCCGTCTTGGGCAGTTTTCACATGAGCGTTTGTGATATTTGCCTCCGATGATGCGATAGATGAACTCATGGCAGCAAGCAGTCCCTTCTTATTGTCACAGACAACCTTAATTGTTACGAGATGCGTTGATATATCGTCTAAATCCCACTCTACATCTATCATCCTTTCAGATGTATCTTGAAGGATAGAGTGACAGTCAGAAGCATGGACAGTAACCCCCCTGCCTCGCGTAATATATCCAACTATATGATCACCGGGCAACGGGTTGCAACATTTCCCATAGCGGACCATTATATTATCAATACCTCGCACCTTAACACCACTTCTCTCCTTATGTTCTGTCTTCTTAGTAACCTTTTCCTGTATTGACTTCGCTGTAGAACCCCTGGCCACGTTCTCTTGAGGTACCAGTTTATTTATGATCTGGTTAACAGAGACCTTTCCATACCCAACCCCTGCAAGCAAATCGTCTACATCAACCAGGCTAAATTCCCCTGCCACCTTCTTCAATTCACCCGACTTTGCAAGTTTTGAGAAGTTGAGTTTGTATTTCTTGAATTCCCTTTCACATGTGTCTGATCCTAATAAGATGCTGCGCTGACGTTCGTTACTCTTAACCCACTGACGAATCTTTGCTTTGGCCCTCGATGTTTTAACAATGTTTAGCCAATCAACACTCGGATGTTGATTGGACGAGGTCAGTATCCTCACTGTATCCCCGTTTCTCAATTGATATTTTAAAGGAACCATCTTACCGTTTACCTTGGCTCCTGTACACTTATGCCCTACATCGGTATGGATACCATACGCAAAATCCACCGGGGTAGCACCTCGAGGAAACTCCTTTACTTCCCCTTTCGGGGTAAACACATATACCTCTTCCGGAAAAAGATCGACCCTGACTGAATCTAAAAACTCTCGGGGGTCTTTCATATCCTGTTGCCATTCCAAAAGCTGTCTCAGCCAGGCAAATCCTCTGTCAGTCTTTTCTGCAACATCCTTTCCTTCCTTATACTTCCAATGGGCAGCTATCCCCTCTTCAGCAATCCGGTGCATCTCCTCCGTGCGTATTTGGATCTCGACCCGTTCCCCACGAGGCCCGATAACTATAGTATGCAAAGATTGGTACATGTTGGCCTTAGGCATGGCTATATAGTCCTTGAATCGACCGGGAACAGGTGTCCACAGAGCATGGATCATACCTAGAGTTTCGTAGCACGCCCTTACATCGTCAAGGATGATCCTGAATGCAGTGAGGTCATAGACTTGACTAAAATCTATATTCTGGTTCTTCATCTTTTCGTAAATGCTGTAGAGGTGCTTCGGTCTCCCTTTCACCCTGGCATTCAAATTGTGCTCTGCCAATTTCTTTGAAATAATCGACTTCACTTCATTTGTATAGGCATTCCGCTCTTCCCTCTCTTTGGCTACCTTCTTAGCCAGGTCATAATATACTTCCGTATCCAGAAACCGGAATGAAAGGTCCTCAAGCTCATCCTTAACCCAACCTATGCCCAACCTGTTTGCCAGCGGCGCATAAATATCCAGGGTTTCCTGCGCAATTTCCTTTTGTCTTTTCGTAGAATGATACTCCAGCGTTCTCATGTTATGGAGTCTATCAGCCAATTTAATAAGTATTACTCTTATGTCCTTGGCCATAGCTATCAACATCTTTCGGAAATTCTCAGCCTGTTGTTCCTCTCGGGACTCGAATTTGATCTTACTTATCTTCGTAACCCCATCAACCAAAAAATTGATCTCTTTACCAAACTCTTTATCGATTTCTTCTATGGTTGTATAAGTATCTTCAACAGTATCATGTAACAACCCTGTGGCAATAGTCCCGACGTCCAACTTTAGATCAGCAAGGATACCCGCCACTTCCAACGGATGGACAAGATAAGGTTCACCGGAAAGACGAACCTGGCCTTGATGAATCTTGGCTGAAAACACATATGCCTTTTGAATCAACCCCATGTCTGCGTCCGGATTGTACATGTTTATCTTATCTATAATATCGTTCAATCTTATCATTGGAGTGTAATCTTTTGTGCTCAGTTATTCTCATCCCCCTTGCACAGAAATTTTAAAACTCATTTGAATTATGGCTTTAAGACCTTGTCGGGGGAGCCTATTCGTATACTTCTTATGAACTACAATTTGTCATAATGTATTCATTCTGCATGTATTAGGGGCGAGGCCGAAATAACTTCCTCAAGTTGGCGCTCAGATTTAGGTCAGATTTGTTCGATCTGAAAATACAAAACCACAGGAATAGTCTTACTTATTTCGAGGATTTTGTGTTTGAAGATCGGTCAAAGATGGCCTGAAGATGAGATGTACAAATGGGGAAGTTATTTCGGCCTCGCCCTGAAGCATCAACTGGAGATAATTATGGACTATGATATCAAAAGAGAAGACATTGAGATTCCGGATACGCTACCATTGTTACCGGTAAGGGATGTGGTCATATTTTCATACATGATTCTGCCGTTGTTTGTTGGTAGAGAGGCGTCCATCAATGCTGTGGATAAGGCCTTTTCAAAAAACCGCTTGATATTCCTGACCACCCAGAAGGACCCAACCATAGAAGATCCCATTCCTCAGGACATCTATAAAGTGGGAACAGTGGCAATGATCATGCGGACATTAAAACTGCCTGACGGGAGGATCAAGATTCTGGTTCAGGGCCTGGTCAGGGGACGTATAAAAAATTTTGTCCAGCAAAAGCCTTACTACATAGCAAACATCGATACGATTGAAGAACCTTCCCTAACTGCGTTGCCCATGGAAGCAGAAGCTATGATGCGAAGCATTAAGGAACAAAGCGAGAAGGTGCTTTCATTGAGAGGCATACTATCCTCAGATGTTCTAATGGTCCTTAATAGCATTGAAGACCCTGGAAGACTGGCAGATCTCGTCGTCTCAAACCTCAGGTTGAAGATAGAGGAAGCCCAAGAGATCTTAGAGACGTTCGACCCGATTGATCGCCTTATAAAGGTCAATGAACTCTTGGGCAAAGAAGTAGAACTCTCAACAATGCAGGCAAAGATACAATCCCAGGCTAAGGAAGAAATGACCAAGACACAACGGGAGTACTTCTTGAGGGAACAACTTCGGGCGATTAAAAATGAACTGGGTGATGTGGATGAAAGGACAAAAGAGATAAACGAGTTCAGGAAGAAAATCAAAAAGGCAAAGATGCCTAAAGAGGTGAATAAAGAAGCTAACAAACAATTGGATAGGCTCCAACAGATGCATCCCGATGCGGCAGAGGCCTCCATTGTGAGAACCTATCTTGACTCGTTAATAGAGCTTCCATGGAGTATAAGCACCAAAGACAACCTTGACATAAAGGCAGCCAAAGAGGTATTGGACGAGGACCATTATGATCTGGAAAAGGTCAAGGAAAGGATACTGGAGTACCTGGGCGTGCGCAAGCTTAGCAAGAAGAAGAGAGGTCCTATCCTTTGCTTTGTTGGTCCACCAGGCGTGGGAAAGACGTCGTTAGGGAAATCCATTGCCAGGGCTTTGGGCCGGAAATTCACCCGGATATCTCTTGGAGGGGTTAGAGACGAGGCTGAGATTAGAGGACACAGAAGGACTTATGTGGGGGCGCTTCCAGGACGAATAATACAGGGCATCAAACAAGCAGGGTCAAATAACCCCGTATTCATGATGGATGAGATAGATAAGGTGGGGGCTGATTTCCGGGGAGACCCATCTGCCGCCCTATTGGAAGTCTTGGACCCTGAGCAGAACTCTGCCTTTAGCGACCACTATCTCAACGTACCCTTCGATCTCTCAAACGTTATGTTCATAACCACCGCAAACCTTGTAGACCCAATAATCCCTGCTCTCAAAGACCGCATGGAGGTCATTACCCTCTCAGGATATACAGAAGAAGAAAAACTAAAGATAGCCAGGAAATTTTTACTTCCTCGACAGCTGGAAGAGAACGGAATTACAGAAAAGGACATGATAATATCTGATAAAGCAATTTTGCAAACGATCTCACACTATACCCATGAAGCGGGGCTTAGGAACCTTGAGCGGGAGATTGCCTCCATATGCAGGAAGGTTGCTCGAAAGATCGCAGAAGGGGAGAAGGGCGTCTTCAAAGTGAACAAGGGTAATGTCCACAAATATCTCGGCACACCCAAACACCTGCCTGAAGAGGAGCAAGAGGTCAGCCAGGCAGGGGTTGCAACCGGCCTCGCCTGGACACAGGCAGGGGGAGAAATCCTGCATATAGAGGCATCCACCATGAAAGGCAAAGGAAATTTGACCCTCACCGGGCAACTGGGGGATGTCATGAAAGAATCTGCACAGGCTGCTCTCAGTTACGCCCGTTCAAGGGCAAAAGACCTGAAGTTAAACGCAGACTTTTATGAGAAACAGGACACCCATATCCATATCCCGGCAGGGGCTATTCCAAAGGACGGACCGTCGGCAGGAGTAACCATGGCTACTGCTTTGATCTCAGCCCTTACCAAAATTCCTGTAAATAAAGATGTGGCTATGACCGGTGAGATAACCCTGAGAGGAAGGGTGCTTCCTGTTGGAGGGTTGAAAGAAAAGGCTCTGGCGGCCTTGAGGGCAAAAATCAAGACAGTACTCATACCTGAGAGAAACAAAAAAGACCTGGATGATATCCCCAACTTTGTAAAGAAGAAGATCAATTTTGTCTTTGCCAAGAATATGGATGACGTACTAGACGTTACGCTTCTAAGGGGAAAATCCGTTGCAACTAAGAGAGCTGGGGGAATTCAGGCTAATAGAAAGAATAAAGAGTAAACTTTCCTACTCTCATCGAGACATCGTAAAAGGTATAGGCGATGATGCCTGTGTCACTCGGATTCAGACAGGGAAATTACTGCTCTCCACAACCGATACGCTTATCGAAGATGTTCATTTCGATCTAGGGTTTATCTCTGCCCATGACTTAGGTAAAAAATCCCTGGCAGTCAATGTCAGTGACATCGCTGCCATGGGAGGGGAACCGAGATTCTTCTTGCTCTCCCTGGGTATTCCCTCCAGGATATCGGTAAAATTTGTCGATCAATTCGTGAGTGGTCTATCAGAGGCCGCTCAATCATTCCAGACGTATGCTGTTGGTGGTGACACCTCTCTTTCACCGGAGAGGCTTGTTATCAGCATTACAGTATTGGGGGAAGCCCTTCCTTCCCATGCTATATATCGTGATCGTGCAAATGTCGGTGATCAGATATTCGTCACAGGATATCTCGGGGATTCTGCTTTGGGGCTCAAATTACTCAAGAGTAGAACCAATCTGTCCAGGGTTGAAAAGAGGTTCAGATACCTAACGGAAAGGCACAATAGCCCTGTACCAAGGGTAACTGAAGGCAGATTGATTGCAGAAAACAGGGTAGCTTCGGCCATGATTGATATCAGTGATGGCCTTATCTCAGACCTTGAACACATCTGTAGAGAGAGTATGGTTGGGGCAAGAATCTGGTTAGAAAAGGTGCCGCTTTCTGAAGCCTTTCAGAAATATTCCAAAGAATTTACCGAGAATCCTACAGATCTGCCCCTGAGTGGGGGAGAAGATTATGAACTCTTATTTACCGTAGATAAGGTTAATGTGGGTGATCTTGAAAGAATAAAGACGGAATTTCAAACGAAGGTTACCCATATTGGAGAGATTGTGGAAAAAGACAATGGAGTCGAAGTCTTAAGAGATAGTGGTCAGAGATATACGGTCAAGAAAAAAGGCTTTGATCATTTTCTATAGAGTACCGAACTCCTCTTCTGTCGTTCTAAACTACTCCATAGGCCAAATTACCAATCCATAAGCCCACGGGGAGCCTCAAGTTACAGCTTGCCCCCGGTCTCTTTCTAAAAAGACCGACGTTTCGCTTTCCTTCTCCTTCGGGCAGCCTCAAGCCTCTTCCGTTTCTTTTTAACACTCGGTTTTTCATAGAATCGTCTATGCTTGAGTTCCCTCTGGATACCCTCTAGTTGCATCCTCTTCTTGAGCAACTTAATAGCCTTTTCAATGTCGCCCCTAACCTCTATACTGATGGACATTTAACTTTCCTTTCCATAACAAGACCGACCCTCAATACCTCTACTGTATGACAGTAGTATTTCGCCTGACTGCTACCATGATACTGAATAAAAATAAAAAGCCGTCGGGATCCCCAAAACCTCCCGAGGGCAACAGAAAAAGAACAAAGCTACACTAGCTTGAATTCACAATCAATGAGTATAAAACAAATAAACATGAAAATCAAGCACTAAATTTTCATAGCAGCAATTCTAATTATGGCTAACCTTTTGTTTACAGTCTATTTTGTGTCATTGCAGGGAGTTTGTCTCCTGATACTTGTTATGCTTAGGGACGTGGCCGAAATAACGTCCCTTATGGAGAACCCACCCAAGCAACCGGAAATGTCAACCGATTTCCGGGTGCCGAATACATGATGCAATATTGCTACCTGTGCAGCTGATCAGGTTTACCACTTGACTTTCAACTGGATTTTGGCTATACACTGTTCACAGTGTTGTTCCTGTCAGTCTGTCCTTTGAATATTCCAGTAAGAACTACCTAGGAGACGAAATTGAAGATCATGGTAACAAATGATGATGGAATCCATTCTCCAGGTCTTTTAGCCTTGGCCAAAGTCCTGCAACCAATAGCGGACGTGTGGATTGTGGCCCCTGACAGAGAAATGAGTGCTGCCAGTCATTCTCTGACCCTGCACAGACCCTTGCGTGTAAAAGAGACCGCTCATCAATCGTACCGTGTAGACGGTACCCCAACGGACTGCGTCAATCTCGGGGTGAACGGCATCTTGAGGACAAAACCCGATCTGATTGTGTCAGGAATCAATAAGGGCGGGAACCTCGCAGATGATATGGTTTATTCAGGCACTGTCGCAGCCGCCCGAGAGGGCGCTATGCTTAATATACCATCTTTCGCGATCTCCATAGTAGCAGACAGGGACTTCAATTTCCACGCTGCGGCAGGTTTTGCGCTGAGATTGGCAAAGCACATCCTTAAGAACGAACTTCCTCAAGGGACATTTCTCAATGTAAATGTCCCAAATAATGAAACCGATGGGAAAATCCCTTACAAAATCACGAGGCAGGGCAAGAGGAGACATGCTGGTTCGATTGTTGAAAAAGTGGACCCCAGAGGGGAGAAATATTACTGGTTTGGAAGCAACAACTTCAGTTTCTATGAGATGGAAGACTCCGATTCCGAGGCTGTTGCTCAGAATCATGTCTCAATAACCCCACTCCATCTGGACCCGACAGATTACTCTTTCATGAAGGAATTGTCCAAATGGGGCTTGTAGCCCAGGCGTCCTGCCTTTAAGCAGTCCGTTAATTTAACAGGTTCTAAAAATCCCGAGACCCATTATGCTAAAAAAAATGTACGATTGGGTTCTCCACTGGGCGGAAACCCCCTACGGGACCTGGGCGCTCTTCATATTAGCCTTTGCTGAATCCTCCTTCTTCCCTATCCCACCAGATGTCCTACTGATTGCCCTGGCCATATCCATACCTAAGAACTCCTTTAAATACGCCTTGGTTTGTTCTGGAGGATCGATCCTGGGTGGCGTGTTCGGGTACTTCATAGGGCTTCAGTTTATGGAATTCATAGGAAAACCTATAATCGAGTTTTACGGGGTCAATGACAAATACGACTATATTCAACAGCTCTACAATAGATACGATGCATGGGCTGTTGCCATTGCAGGGTTCACACCCATACCCTATAAGGTCTTTACCATTGCCGCAGGAGCCTGCAGGATCAGGTTCTCTGTCTTTGTGATAGCTTCCATTTTGAGCAGGTCAGCGAGGTTCTTTATTGTCGGGGGGTTAATTTACACATTTGGGCCGGCCATTAGATCATTTATCGATATGTACTTCAATATCCTGGCTACAGTATTCGCGGCCCTCGTGCTCCTTGGTTTCGTTGCCGTTAAGTACTTCTTTTGACCTTTCTGCTTCTATCCATAGGCTTTAACGCTAGCTCTTTTTCTTGTTTATTACTTCTGACTCTCTGCCTTTTTTAAAAGGAGGTATCCATGCAAATCGGAGTTATAGGAGCGGGCTGCTGCTCTCCGTCTGTTGAAAGAATAGCGGAAGAGGTGGGAAGAGAGATCGCCAAGGCTAAGGCAACTCTGATCTGCGGCGGGCTGGGGGGTATCATGAATGCCGCTGCAAGGGGCGCTAAGCTTGAAGGAGGATTAACCGTAGGAATATTACCGGGTGTCAACCCGGTTGATGCAAACCCATATATCGATGTCTCCATCGTCACAGGCCTGGGACACGCCAGGAATGTCCTTGTTGTCCACTCCTCTGATGCCTTAATCGCGGTTACGGGAGGCTATGGAACATTATCCGAGATAGCCATCGCCCTCAAGCTAAAAAAGCCTGTTGTTGGTCTGAACACCTGGGATTTAACCGAAGAGATTGTACAGGCCAAGAATCCAAGAGAAGCTGTTTCCCTTGCCATTTCCCTATTTTCTTCTACTTCGCCACTTAGCCCCTCTTAAACATCCTGTCTATCTCTTTATATGTTATCTTTCTCAGGATCGGCCTCCCATGGGGGCAGTTGGTTGGAGACCCTACGTTATCCAGTTGTTGCAAGAGGGTATCAATCTCTTCCCGGCTCAGGTCTTGATTTGCCTTAATCGCGCCATGGCAAGCCATCAAGATAAGGACTTTTTCTACAGATTCCTCTAATTTTAATGACTTACCATAAGAATAGAGCTCATCGACAATGTCGAGGATAAGCCTCCGGCAGTCTTTGTCGACAAAGGCAAGGGGGACCGATTTAACAATAAAGGTATCCCCGCCAAAAGGCTCTATTTCGAAACCTACTTCCAGAAGCTTACTGAGGTATCCTTCCAGAAACCTCGCTTCCCCGTGTCTCAGTTCGATACGTTGAGGTATCAGCAACCCCTGGGAAGCAATCGTAGCGCTTTCGCGTCCCTTTTTCAGCATCTCTAAAATGACTCTCTCGTGGGCAGCGTGTTGATCAATGAGTATCAACCCTTCATCACATGAACAGAGCAAATATGTGTCTTTAATCTGACCAATGGGGGTCAAGGAAGAGAAGAAGAGCGGCTCCTCGTTGCCAAGTTTCATCTGGATGGACTGATGGGCGCTTTCTTCAGGAACAGCGGTCCCGGCAAGAAAGTTTTCATCCTTCCCGGAGACAGAATACCCAGCAAGAGTTTCCGATGCCCTATGACGGTGGGGTTCGGCCTTCGTATCTGTCAGGGTCATCTGCTCAAGGGGAATCAACACCCCCCTGACCCAAGGGGACTTTTTCACGGTTGTGCATACTGCTTCAACAATAAGGTCATGTATCTTCCGTTGTTCCTTAAACCTCACCTCTCTCTTCGTGGGATGGACGTTGACATCAACCCAGTGAACCGGCATATCGATAAGGAGTATTACTACCGGATAACGTTTCTTCATTATGAGGGTTCCGTATGCCTCCATTATAGCATGGTTGATCACTCTATCCCTGACACCCCGGCCATTCACATAGGTATGAAGAGCCCTACTCGTTGAGCGCGTGTAGTCTGGTTGTGACATGAACCCCCTGATATCTACGGATTTTTCCGTTAAGGAAACCTCATAAAGGTTCTCACAAGTATCCCTGCCCAACACCTCCGCAACCCTGTTGAGAAGATTCTTGGCAGCTGGTGTGTCGATAATCGCCTTACCGTTGTGAATGAGTTTGAAATGGATGCCATGGTTTGCCAGGGCAACTTCGGTGACAACATCAGCGATGTGTCCAAATTCAGTTGTGTCTCTCTTCAAAAACTTCAGCCTCGCCGGTGTATTGTAAAACAGGTTGTTGACTTCAACAACAGTTCCTGTGGGGCAACCTGCCTCACGCACATCCTTTATCTTTCCGCCAGCAGAATATATTTGCGTTCCTGCTAGAGAACGGGAAGGTTTCGTTGTAATTCGCACATTTGAAACCGCCGCAATACTCGGCAAAGCCTCTCCTCTGAACCCCAGTGTACTGATTCTGAACAGGTCTTCGCTCGCGGATATCTTGCTTGTTGAATGCCTTTCAAGGGCAAGCAAGGCGCCGTCTTTTTCCATACCCTCCCCGTCATCCATTACTGTGATGGACCTTCGCCCTCCGGCATTGATGTCGATAGTGATCTCCGTAGCGCCTGAATCGATAGCGTTCTCTACCAGCTCCTTAACAACAGATGCAGGCCTCTCTACCACCTCGCCGGCAGCGATTTTATTGGCCAGGCTTTCGGACAATACTCTGATTTTGCTACCCATAGATGCTCCGCAGGAATGAAGTTGTAACGGTTCACACAGGTCAGGTCCCAAGAGAACCTCTGAAACCTAACAAGGATGCCGAATAGTCTTACCTATTTCGAGGATTTTGTGTTTGAAGATCGGTCAAAGATGGCCTGAAGATGAGATGTACAAATGGGGAAGTTATTTCGTCCCCGTTCCTTAGTCAGTAAGGGAAACTACCGAGGATCATAATCAATTGTTTCATAAAGAGGTGTATTAACACTCCTCTTCAGGGGCGGGAAGAACCGGGAATATGGTGACAATGGCACGATAGACAAGCATGAGTGTCGAGACAAGACCAATAGTCAGTGCGAATTCACCGATAGCTGGAAAATAGGCCTTTTCTGCAAAGGGGGGCTGGTATGCAACAAAAAAGACTGTAGCGCGATTCACGAGTACTCCGACAACATACATGATGGCGGCCGTAAACAACCACCCGGCAGACTGACGGACTCGCGACGAGAGAAACATAAGAAAAGGTACCACTGTCAAGAGACCGAATTCAAACCAGAACATCCAAGACTGGATTGACCCTTCTAAGAGATAGACATAGCTGCCCCTATAAATCATATCACCGATCTTTAAAGCAATATAAACACCCAACAGGTAAGGGGTAAACTTGGCAAGAGGGGTCAAGATGTGCATTTCAGGTTCCCTTCCGAACGACTTGGATGCGATAATCGATTCAAATATCACCATGGGATATCCCACAGCAATGGCGGAAAAAAGAAAAAACAGAGGAGAGAGAAGAGACCAGTATAGCGGATGCATCTTGTAAGGAGCAATTACCATCAATGTCCCTAAAGACGATTGATGAAGGCAGGATAGAACCACGCCGGCTATTACGAAAAGAAACATGATTTTGCCGGAGACAGTGTCTATGACCCTGAGAGTTGCATCGATGGGTTCATTCAAAAGAGAGAGAATCCCCGGCAGGTTTACTCTGCCCATGAAACGCTCCGTCACAATAGGTATAAATTCGAAATACAATACGGATACGTAAACCATTACGCACATACCGACTTCGAATAAAACCGAATTCCCCTGCCACATCATGGGAAGCGCTGGATGCCATATATTATACCACCTGCCAAGATCAAACATTAACCCAATACCGACAAAGGTATACCCCAACATCGCAGTTAGAAGGGCCGGTCTGACGATGGCGTGATAGTGCTCCCTATGAAAAATATGAGCCAAGAAAGCGCTTGTAAACCCCCCGGCTGCCAGGGCCACTCCGCTTGCCACGTCTACACCAATCCAGAGTCCCCACGGATACTGATCAGTCAAATTTGTAACCGACCCCAAACCAAATATCATTCGGTACAGACCAAACCCCAAACCGGTAATCATGAGAGCGATAAGAATTTTCACTCCGGTTGTAAAAAACCGTTTATCAAGGGGGGCAGCATGTTCATGGGAACTCATTTCTCGGGTCCTTCCTCGTCGGAGCGTGGTTCAGTTTTATTTTCTACCGGCTTCATAAACCACATCAGTAAACCCAGCACACCAAACCAAGTCAGTGGGGGAATCCAGTGTTTGAAGATCGCGTGTTGTATAGGCTCAGTATAACTCGGAACCGATGTATTTCCAAGTTTCGGAAAATCGATATCTTCAAATGGAAGGCCGGAAAGATAAAGCCAGCCGGTCCCCCCCACCTCATGTTCACCGTAAATATGGCGAACATATCGATCAGGGTATTTTTTAATCCGCGATTTGGCAATCGTGATCAACTCTCTTCTCTTGCCGAAGGTCATGACCTCCATCGGACAAGCCTCAACACAAGCAGGCATCTCTCCTTTTGATGTCCTCGCTTCGAAACAGAAGGTGCACTTCCTCACCTGAGGTGTGAGTGCGTTATGGTATTCATAGGCAGGTACCTGGAAGGGACAGGCTGCCATACAGTATCGACATCCAATACATTTCCAGGCATCATACCTCACTGCCCCACTCGGGTCCTTGGTCAGGGCACCGACAATGCAGGCGGACACACATCCAGGATCGAGGCAATGCATACACTGGAATTTTGAGTAGAATGGTCTCTCCGAATCCTTTGGGTCAGGATAACGGTTGACCACCGTGTAAGAGCCGGCGGACATCCTTCTTCGTCCCTCAAATACAGACATATCCTGAAACGACTCTTGGGGTCTCCGGGGCAGATCCTGATTTATCTCATTACAGGCCTTTTCGCAACTCCTGCATCCAACACATAGGGTGGTGTCAACGAGGACGCCAAGGTGATCGGGAAAACCCCCAAGGGGCTGACCCGCATAAGCCTCTGCGCCCTTGCCAAGTAACGCCACCCCTCCGATCCCTGCTAATCGTTTCAAGAAATCTCGTCGGTCGATTCCCATAATTAATTACGTTCCTCGGTCTTCAAAGAGATAAAAGACTATTTTTTAACCGTTTCAGCTTGTGCCGTAGCTTTCTCAGCATGACATCCGGTGCAACCTGTGGGCTCGATTCCCATCTCCTTGTGACAACCCAAACATTGGCGGTGATAGGCGCCAAGGAGGCTAGGTATGTTCGATCCCCCTGGTTCCTTACGGACACTGTGACAAGCGCTGCAAAGGGGCACTTGTTTCTTCTCCTGCACCGGGCTGTAATGATGGCACCCCGAGCAGATTGTCGCTTGCTTCGTATGAAAATATCTGGCTAACTCGCTATCGTTGGAAATGTCCGTCAGTCTATCAATTATGGCACGATGAGGAAAATTTGCCGGCATATAGTCCCTCTCCAATATGCTTATGGTTATCTCCTCAGGCAGTTTTTCAGGCAGGATATCATCAGGAGCGCCAATCATTCCGATATTCCCTACATCCGTGCCTCCATTCGAAGCCCCGCTGTGGCAAACGAGACAAGATGCCTCATTGAGACCTCCCTCTATCGATTTGTGACACCCTGCACAGGAAGGCTCCGATTTCCGGGACTCGTGGCAACCCACACAACTCCGTTGGGACGGCACCTCATGGTATGCCCTTGCCAGATTGACGTCACCACCTTCTGTGCTGCCTTTCTCCGTATGGCATTCTTTGCAGGCAACAAGTTTTTCATGGTGGCAAACGCTGCATGAAACGGTCTGCATCTCATGCGCCTTGTGATCAAAGGGAACCGGTTTCATCCTCGCACCTTCGATGCTGATCAGGACTTCCCCTGGTTGCCCCCCATCGGGTGGAAGGATATCCGCTATCTCCATTAATGGGCGCTCTTTACCTTCAGCATGGCATCCTCCGCAAGTGAAAGGGCCTGTGTTCCGGCCTTCTTTCTTTCGTTCCATATGGCAAGTTATACAACCCAGGTGAGCCACATCTCGGAAAGAACCCGTTCCGTCCTCCTCTTTTTCCCGGTGGCAGTCCCGGCAGGAAGACTTTTCGTCGGACATATGATGACAGAGTTCGCATCTCTTTTCCAGGGCTTCTTCGTGTTTATGGTGCAAATAGTAGTCGAACCGCATATTAGGCCAGTCCGTTTCCTTCCATGCTTTTTGCTTTACATAGAAATCTTTCCAGTTCAGAGGCCCGGCGGCTTTTTTGACATGTTCACCCTCCTTGTGGCATGCTATGCAGTCTCTGTGATAAACATCTTCCAGGGGACAATAGGTGTCAAGTGTAACCGGCACGTAACTTGGCTCTTCACATACTTCCCTCACAACGTGGCATTCGCCGCAGGTAACAAAACCGGACGCCTTGCCCTTTTTTGATCTTTCCCTATGGCAGCCCACACAAGTGTCGTGATATAAATTCATGAGCCTCTGCTCAGCCATATCATCCCGCAACTTGGGGTATGTGAAAGTAAATTTACCCTTCTTGTCTTGAGGATGACACACACCACAGCCTTCTTTTTCAAGAGCCAGTGCGTGTTTACCATGATAAAATTCCACCGGAGGCCGCTCCAGTTCCCGAAATATATCCGTGTCTGCAATAAAGATCGGACGTTCCGCAAGGCTCTCAGCACTATTTTCCTCAGACCGAATATTCGTTGTCCCTCCGAACAAGAAGAAAAAACATGTACATATCCCTATTGCAACGATAGAAGTAACAAGTTTTCTATTCATTTCCCCTTCCTTCTTGTCTTATTCGGCTTTCATGTCCTCGGGAATCTCCATAACCTCCACAAGTATCTCACTAAAGAACTTGACGTGCATCCCGAGATTGTAATAGTCAACTATATCTTCAATGCCGCTGTGGCAGTTATGACAAGGGGTAACAACTACCTCCGCTCCCGTAGCTTTAAATTGTTCCGCCTTAACCCTGTTACCCTCCACACGGCTCTTTTTCCAGGGTGGGCCGCAGTTAATTACCCCTCCGCCTGCAGCGCAGCAATAATTATGCTCAAATCGGGGAGAAACGTCCCTGAAATCCTCACACACTGCATTCATAATATAACGAAGCATCTCCCCCAAGCCCCTGCCCCTTACAACATTACAGGGATCCTGAACCGTGATGGGTTTTTCGAATTTCTTGCCTATCTTTATCTTCCCATCCCTGATGAGTTCATAATAGAATTGGATGGCATGGATCACCGGCACTGGTGATTGCTTCCATGAGAGCCACTTGGACCCATCATAGACAGCCCCACGAAATGCATGGCCACATTCACCCATTACGATCTTCTTTGCCTTCAGTTTGAATGCCGCCTCATAATGCTTCCGTTCAACCCTCGCCATAGTCTCAAAATCACCTGAGTACATGGCCATATTGCTATTATCCCATCCGTCAAAGGAAGGCATAGTCCAGTCCATGCCGGCCACGGTCATGATCATCGAGATGTTGCCCAAGAGCTGGGCAAGGAATTTCGGCTCCGGCCCTATAACCGAATACATGATCTCGGCGCCCTCTACGTCAAGGGGTATGCGCGCGTTCTTTACTTCATCTTGGGCATCTTCCTCCTGCCATTGAAGGGTGTCGATCCATTCATCCTGTTTCACCCACATCTGATTGAGTGTCACTGCGTGGCTGTTGACCGTGTCCTGCAGGTACTGGGGAACAACCCCCAATTGCGCGCATATGCGACGTACCAGAAGGAGAAGGTATGCCATATCAATGCCGAAAGGACAATACATGCTGCAGCGTCTGCAGACGTTGCATTCTGTATGGGCTATCCTCGAACAGTTTTTTATGAATTCTCCGTCTACCTTGCCCTTTTTCCTCACTATCTCCCAGAGAGTCTGTTTGACCTTTCCCACGGGCGAAAACCGCGGATCTTTGTCATGAGAGAGATAGAAATGACAAGCTTCGGCACACAAGCCGCAATGGACGCAGGTTTGCATGTAAACCTTCAGCCGGGCAGCGGCTTCTTTAGTGAGAACTTTTTTTATCGTGCTTTCTATCCGTTCGGGCGTGAGTTTTTTTATAGTCTCGTCCAGTCCCGGATCAACAACTATAGATCTCGCAGGTTCAGCCATGAACATTCCTCCTAAAAAACTTTCGACTGTGCAGTTACACAAACCTAGTGTCTTGAAGTGTCTCCTATGATTCAGTTAACAGGATTGCGTTAAGCGCCGGCAAGCGGTAAACCTGACCAACCGCACAGGTCGAAAACTTTTGCCGCTACCAATCCTTGGAGTTACGAACCGCGCCAAATTCAGAACCCATATACGCCCTGGTAAAGAAGAAGTAGAACATATGGCTCAGTCTGGTAAAAGGGATAGCGATCAACATTATTTCGCCGGATAAGATATGGAGAATCAACATCGTCTTATAGGGGAGCCACTGGTGGTAAGCCACCAAACCGGTTAGAAATGGCGCCGCTGCAATTGCCAGCAACAGATAATCCGAAGGAAAGGTGACGAACCTCACCTCAGACAGCACCAACCGTCTCATGAGGAAGAAAATTGAAGCGGCAATAACGATTACGGTCATTATGTCAGTTGTTGCTTCGGGCAATGTCCACCAGCTGATTTTCCAGGACTGATACCAAAGAATGTTGTGAGAGAGAAGCAATATGGGCGTTAGCACCAGACATATGTGAAAAGTGAAAGTCATTATAGTCATCACCGGCCGTTTTCTCATATTCGTGCTGGCAAAGGGAATGATCCAGTGAATGATCGACCGCAGACCGTACTTCAAACTCATATATGGGTATATTACCTTATCCTTCTTTGCCAGTTTTAACATGGAACCCAACTGGTAAAGACTACCCCCAATGAAGACTATGAACGATATCCACACCAATGGTCCGCTTACCAATTCGTACATCTCTTTTCACTCCCCATTTTTCATGGATATTCATGCACCTCTAAACTTCTTCCAACGTCATTATCCGGCGGTAATATTTCCCATCCTCTATTGCCCTGACAAGAAGTTTCCTTCCATCAGGACTAAATATCGGGTTCCAGAGGGCTTCAAATCCACGTTTCCCAACTTTGCCATCTACGACAATGAAGAACTTCCCGTCTTTTTCAGCCTTGGCAACCACCTTATCGCCGATCGGACTGAAAACAGGGTCCCATATCATATCGAAGTCCTCGTCCCAAGGAACCGCATCCGTCACAATTGTCCACCGGTTATTCTCCTTGGCTATTGCCGCCACCTTCCTGCCGTCGGGGCTGAAAACCGGTGGCAGGATCGCATCTCCAAATTTTTTGTACCACGGCGAGCCATCGACTGCAATTGTCCACTTGCCGAATTCCGGAGTCACCACTGCGGCAATCTTCTGTCCATCCGGGCTGAAGGTCTGATGCCATGTCTGGACAAACTTCTTGTCCCATATTATCTGCCCGTTCTTTGCCAGGGTCCAGCCACCATCGGTCTGGACAGGAGCCAATACGTCAACACCATGTGGGTAGAAAATCGGTTCCCACACAGATTTGAATGTCTGGTTCCATGTATTCCCGTTTACTGCTATGGTAAATTCATATTCGCCGACTCTCACCTCTGCCGCCACCTGCCTGCTATCCGCGCTGAAAGCAATGCCCCACACATTCAAAAAATTTCTCTTCCATGGCTCCCCGTTTACAGCCACAGTCCATATGCCTTCGGCGAATCCAAAGATGTCTCCTTCCGCTAGGCTTTTGGTCTGGATACCCGCGGCTGTATTCTTACCATCAGGGCTAAGAGCAAAATCTCTCGCATCAACGAACCCATTTTCCCAGGTCTTGCCGTTCAAGGAGATCCCATATCCGTTTTCGCCGTGTATATTTACCGCAATGCTTTTTCCATCAGGGGTGAACTGCAGTCCCCAAACATATTCGAAAGTTTCCTCCCACATTTCGTTGTCAACAGCAACAGTCCATTCATCATCATTCATCACGAGACATATTAACCGATCATCAGGACCATATTTCAGTGACCATAATTTCTCAAAGGTGTTTTCCCAGGTTTCACCGTTCACGCAGACGGTGAACTCATCATCTTCCGTGCGGACCGGCGCTGAGATCTTCTCACCATCGTTACTGACTATGCATTCCCATACGACCGGGAAATCCTTCCTCCACTTATTCAAATCTGCAACCAACTTCTCTTTGGTTTCCCAGTCCCAACCCTGTGTTTCACTCATCACTTGCACCTCAAAATGCCTCTGACCTCTTATGCCAGACAATAAAATGAATGAGCCATCATTCAAAAAAAGCAAAATTAGCACATGCACTGGAAGTTGTCAAGGTTTTTTCACCTGTGCAGTTAAGCAAGATTCCGTTAAGAGGTAAACCTACTCAACAGAACAGGTCGAAAAATATCTCATTTCTGGATGCACACTAGGTAGCGGAGTTGTAGAATCTACTTGAGGACATACAGGCAAGAACAGATGGAAGGTACAGGCCGCCGTTGGTCAATCCAAGGCGCGGAAGCACATAGGAGTCTGGAGAGTAAACTAGACGAAAACCCGCTGTCAAGCATATTATAAAGTTGAAGATGGACACCCAGCCTAAGATACACTACTTATCGGAAGACAGGAAGGAGCGTCGCATATCTGCCTCGGACGCCGGACAAGAGCGGCGCAGGGCGGGGAAAGCGCACCTCGGTGCGATGCTTAGGGACGGGGACGAAATAACTTCCTCAAGTTGGCGCTCAGATTTAGGTTAGATTTGTTCGATCCGAAAACGCAAAACCGCAGGAATAGTCGAACTATTTTGAGGATTTTGTGTTTGAAGATCGGGCAAAGATGGCCTGAAGATGAGATGCACAAATGGGGAAGTTATTTC
>DAOWME010000105.1 GCA_030643245.1 Deltaproteobacteria bacterium | reverse complement strand
GCGGTTTTGCGTTTTCAGATCGAACAAATCTGACCTAAATCTGAGCGCCAACTTGAGGAAGTTATTTCGGCCTCGCCCCTTAGCTGCTCATTGCTGAATTGGAAACGAGCCACTGCCCATCTTTATTGAAATCCATTTATGGATGTCTGCCAGGTGATAGTCCACCACGTATCTTCACGAAACTACAGTGGATTGATTCAATAACCATAACCAGCGACGAGTCGGGAAGTGCTGTGTGCATGGATCGTCGCACTGTTTTGTCTCAACTGACCACGGTGGGTGCCTGTGGCTATTCACCAAGGCAGGAGGCAATTTTCCGCCAACAAGACCATTGACAGCCTTTGGCGCTCAATCGAAGACTTGGTGATCGATTACACCTTGTCTATCATTTACGGTGGTATTCCGTGTCGGCCGTGGTGAGTTCACAGGTCTATTTACTAATGTAGAGATATTGATAAGAGTGAAGGAGAGAAGACTTATGGTGAAGCATGCACTAAATGCTTTTTTTAATCCAAAATCGATAGCTGTGATCGGGGCGAGTAGCCAACTGATGAAATGGGGCTTCTTGATCTTACATAACTTGGTTAGAGGAGGGTATAAAGGGAGGTTGTATCCCATAAATCGGAAAGAGACAGAGATTTTCGGCATAAAGGCATATCCTGACGTAAAGTCCGTAGGGAGGCAACTCGATTTGGTTGTAGTAATTGTTCCGGCCCGGGCAGTGCCTCAAGTGTTGAGGGAATGTGCTGAGGTAGGGGTAAAGTATGCAATCATTATCGCAGGTGGC
The DNA here is from genome assembly GCA_030643245.1 of Deltaproteobacteria bacterium. Classification (GTDB taxonomy): domain Bacteria; phylum Desulfobacterota; class UBA8473; order UBA8473; family UBA8473; genus JAUXHQ01. The sequence goes on along the minus strand of DAOWME010000105.1, from coordinate 8,771 downwards.
TTTAGTGAAACAGGGGTTAGTGGTAGAAAATTACAAGAAGAGATGGTGGATGTTGCTAAAAGCAGCGGGATAAGACTGGTTGGTCCTAACACGATGGGTATGTATAGCTCTACCTCAAACCTTACTATTTTGATGCCCCCCATACCTTTGAGGCCAGGCAACATAGGTTTCCTGTCGGAGAGCGGTAATCTGGGTACGACTATGATGCAGTCAGGCATAGTAAACGGTCTTGGGTTTAGCAGGTATGTGAGTGTGGGAAACCAGGCGGATATGAATATCTATGAGTTCCTGGAGTTTCTTGCCGATGATAAGCCGACGGAGGCCATACTCATATACGGAGAGGGGTTGGGGAAAGGCCGGGAGTTCTTGGATGTAGCAAAATGGGTAACCAGGAAAAAACCCGTTGTGGTGTATAAATCAGGCAGGAGCGAGGCAGGAGCGAAGGCTGCAGCTTCTCACGTGGGGGCTATGGTTGGTTCTGATCGGTTATACGATTCAGCCTTTAGACAGACTGGTGTAATCCGTGCGGAGCGTTCGGTTGAAATGGTTGATATGATAAGTGTTCTGTCTCGTCAACCGTTAGCCAAGGGGAACAAGATAGGCATACTTACTTACGGAGGTGGATGGGGTGTCATCGCATCGGATTTCTGTGGTATGTATGGTCTAGAGGTTCCACCGCTGTCGTCTGAGCTCGTAAAAGAGATGGACAAGTTCATGCCGCCTCACTGGAGCAAAGGGAACCCTATTGACACAGTGGGGACATTGGATGGCACTATTTTCAGACGAGCGATTGAAACAGTCCTGGAATCTGATGATATAGACGGTTTGCTGGTTCTCGGTATTGGCGGCTTTTCCTTTTTTATCCACTATTACAGAACTTTCAGTCTCTTGACAAATCGTCAACTGAGTGAGATGAAGGTGGCGCTCTGCGATTCTGAAACGCAGATTGCAAAGAATTTGGTTGAATTGATAGATAAGTATAATAAACCCATCATAATTACTTCTATGGCGGATGTAGCGATGTCTGATGCCGCCAGAGTATTGGAAGACAACGGTATAACAAACATACCTTCACCCGAAAGGGGGGCAAAGGCCATGGCATCTCTGGTGGATTACAGCGAGTACTTGAGGAGTCTAGGGAAGAGAGAGGGCAAAAAGTTTCGGCATCCTTCATAAAAGCTATAAAGTAGTTTACACTTTCGAGTAAAAAAAAGCGGTCTCGGCACAGATTCAACGGTGGTTAAAATTTGACCACCGTTGAAGCAGCCATAATTTCAAAAGTGTAAACCGATGTATGAAGGATGCCTATTTTTCTTCCGATTTTTACTCTGTTATAGAAAAACTCTGGAAGCACCAGGGGTTGGCGATCTTTATCGGGGTAATGGCGGGCCTCATCAGTGGTATGGTAACGGTGCTTTTGAAAAGTAAGAAGGGCTATATATCTACATAGGTCCCATTAAAATAATCACAAGAGAGTTTGTATCGAGGTCCCGTTCCTCAAGTGACCGGGACCTCGATTATGTTAGATGATTATCCCAACCCTTGAATGGTTCTTTGGATGATGTTGTCCTGGGTCTTCCGGCTGATATCAACAAAATGTGCACTGTAGCCAGCCACTCGGACTATCACCTCCTGAAATTTCTCAGGATCGCGCTGGGCAGCCCTCAAGGTGGAATCATCCACCATGTTGAACTGCACATGGTCCATCCCAAGATCTGCCCATGTCTTCATGTAGGCCTTCCACAACTGATAGCCCTTCTCACCGGCCAATTGAGTTGGCGAGAGCCTCTGGTTCAATAAAAAGGCCCTTCCATCACTGATGTGGTTGATCTTGGCGCAGGATTTCAGGACTGCTGTAGGTCCCTTTTTGTCGAGGCCAGGTCCCGGAGAAAGTCCTCCGTCGTAAAGTGCGTCTCCCAACCTGCGGCCGCTGGGAAGGGCACCGACAATATTGGCCCAATATATATTGGCGCTGACGTTTTCCGGGAGAAAGGGTAAGTTGTTCCCAGCCGAACACTTCATCTCTTTGGAGTGCCTGGCAGCCTCTCGCAGACAACGAACCATGATTTTGTCCACGTCGTCGTCATCGTTGCCCCACTTGGGCGCATTTTTCACGAAGTTGATCCGTATCTCTTCATAACCTTCCCAGTTTGCCTTGAGCGCCTCCACAAGCTGGGCCATAGTGTATTTCTTATCATCATAGATAAGCTTCTTGACGGCGGCCAGACTGTCTATGTTCTCGACCCAGTTAAAAGCCGTGACCCACGAATTACCGCGCTCGCCGTTGGCCGGATCAACGGCATCGGTCCCTGTCTCCACAGCACGTTCGTAAATGGAGGATAGCACCGGCCTTGAAAAAAGTTCCGGGTCTTTAGCCCTTCCAAAGTTATGGAAACGTACCAGAAGGTTCGAGATCCACTCCATCTGCTTGACCCAGGCCCCGAAGAACTCCTCAAAGTCCTTGAATTCGCACGGATCACCCGTCTTCGGCCCCATCTGCATGTTCACCACGTAATCATACCCGTTATGAAGTGCGTATTCCATCATCTTGGCGCAATTGGTAGCTGATGCCATCCTGTTGGGCTGACATCCGTATTTCGTGGGGGGGCAGGGTGACATGCAAGCCTGATGCACCCACTGCCTCGCCTCCTCAAGGGGGTGGCCGTGCCAGTACATGGCGTTAGGGATCAGAACCGGGTCATTGCGCATCGAAGGATAGCCCAGCCCCTGTCTGATGCACTCAAAGCATTCCCTTAAAACCTCATCCGTCACCTTGGGATGGTACCTGAAGGCAAACGTTGGATTGGCTACCCGTACGAGCCGTGCAGCCTTCATATAGACAGTCGTCAGATCGTTGCAGGCATCGGAGCCATCCGTGTTGACCCCGCCCATGGTCCACACCCACGTAGCGGTGATCCCCTGAGCTGCTTCCCGCCCGTAGCGTGGTTGAAAGATACCAACCTCATACGTGCGGATCATGTGTTCGCCCACCAGATCGAGGGCCTCTTCCTTTGTGATCCTTCTGTCCAGGTTGACATCTTTATCGTAATAAGGCCCGTGGATGTAATCAGGACGGTGGGGCCAGGCCGCCTCATACGTCTCATATCTCACCAAAACCTGGACAAAATGGTCGAACTGGAGGGATTCTTGTAGAGTCCTCGGCGGATGTGCCGGAACGTGTTCGCAAACCTCCGCAACACGCAATAATTCCTCTTTGCGTTTCGGGTCACTCTCAAAATGTTCGGCCACAGTCCGGGCCAGCCTGGCATAACGGTTCGCATACCGGATACCAGCTTCCAAGACGGTTTGCATCGCTTCCCATCTGGGCAACTTCTCGTACAGAGGAAGGAGATCAGGCGAAGGGTTGCCCTGAAGCTTCTCTTCCGTCTCCTCCATGTACCCGTCAATTTCGTCAAGTATCGCTTCAAAGCCTTTAAAAATAAAATTAAAGTCCTTGGTCGAATAGGTAACGGCAGATGACGGAGTGGCCATCGCTATGGCACCGCTCATAAACTTGACTGCATCCTCCGGGTCCATCAGTTTAGCAAGTTCCTCCAAGGCTGTACGACCACCCCAATAATCATTCAGATCAGCCAGGGTCTTTAAGGACTCTTCTTCCGGTTCAGGGAGAGTCCCCTGCTCGTTATATATCTCTTCGTTTACCATGGCTGCGGACTGCCATGCCCACACAAGCTCATGGGGTGCAGTTCCACAATAACCCACTAGCTGCGCATGCTCAGTGATGAAGATCGGGGTGTTGTCGAACACATAGGCCATGGCACGAGCCTTTTGAAGTATTATAGGCTCACCCTCGTTCTCCTTCCATGCCTCGGTAAAGAGCTGGGGAAAGGTCAAGTCTATCTTTATACCGGGGGCATAGACTCCTCCCTGGCATCCTTTTTTCCACACCGCCTTCCTCAAATATTCGAGACGCTCAGAGCGGGTCTTCTCTGCTACCCACCACCATTGTTGCTTTTCTTCCAGCTCTTTGAGATTCTTACTTTCTTCACTTCCTGCTGTTGCCATCTGTTCTCCTCCTTTATACGTAAACTACGTTTTTGGAATGAAGCCGTGCGAAGCATCCTGATCTACTTAAATCGGCTTCGTACTGTAGTAGGCCCGCCTGGAGACTACCACCTTCTGTACATAATCTTCTTCCAACGGAAGAACACTCCTGAAGACAGCTATCGCTTCACCTCCCTTCATTGTCCTCCGCGCCTAACTGCCCCTCTCAGGAGGGACGATCCGGACGCGGAGGCATGTATCACTTAAGAGGCTGTGCCTTTTATCTATCTACTAAGGGAAGGTAAGATTGGTGACGTTTTATCAGATGCATAAGTAACTTGTACAAAGGAAGTAGAAGGAATCTCAAACTACTCGAGAGGTAGAACCTGCGGGGAGAGAGGAGAAAAACCGCGTCAGTTTGAGGAAGCAAAAAACACAGCTTTTACCCCGGCCTTCGTACAAAGGCCGGGGTTCTTCACGATCACCTATATACCATCATTTTTCCATTATCATAACCCCTGAACACTCCTCTGGATGATATTGTCCTGGGTTTTGCGGCTGATATCCACAAAATGAGCGCTGTAACCTGCCACCCGCACTATCACCTCCTGAAACTTCTCAGGATCGCGCTGGGCAGCCCTCAACGTGGAATCATCCACCATGTTAAACTGCACATGGTCCATACCCAGATCTGCCCAGGTCTTCATGTAGGCCTTCCACAACTGATAACCCTTCTCACCGGCCAACTGGGTTGGAGAGAGCCGCTGGTTCAGAAGGAACGCCCTACCATCGCTGACATGGTCTATCTTGGCGCAGGATTTCAGGACTGCTGTGGGCCCTTTCTTGTCGAGACCAGGTCCCGGAGATATACCTCCGTCGTAAAGTGCGTCCCCCACCCTGCGACCGCTGGGAAGAGCACCGACAATGTTGGCAAAGTATATGTTGGCGGCCACGTTCTCGGGAAGCAGCGGGATATTGTTTCCCGCTGTGCACTTGATTTCATGCGAATGCCTGGCAACCTCACGGAGGCAGCGAACCATGATCTCATCCACATAGTCGTCGTCATTACCCCACTTGGGCGCGTTTTTTACAAAGTCGATCCGCATCTCTTCATAACCTTCCCAGTTCGCCTTTAGCGCCTCCACGAGCTTGACCATGGTATATTTTTTTTCGTCATATACAAGCTTCTTGATGGCTGCTAGGCTGTCGATATTCTCAACCCAGGTGAAGCCGGTCAACCATGCATTGCCGCGCTCCCCGTTGCCTGGGTCGCAGGCGTCAGTCCCTGTCTCCACAGCACGTTCATAAATCGCGGACAGCACTGGTCTGGAAAACACCTTCGAATCCTTGGCTCTCCCCAGGTTGACCGTGCGTACAAGAAGGTTTGATAGCCACTCCATCTGTTTGACCCAGGCTTGAAATAATTCTTCGAAATCTTTGAACTCGCAAGGATCACCCGTCTTGGGACCCATCTGCATATTTACCACGTTATCATACCCGTTGTGGAGTGCATACTCTATCATCTTTGCGCAATTGGCGGTCGCTGCTGCCATTCTGAAAGGCTGGGACCCATGTTTAGTTGGAGGACAAGGCGACATACATGCCTGATGTACCCACTGCCTAGCCTCTTCAAGGGAATGCCCGTGCCAGTGCATAGCGTTGGGAATCAAGACCGAATCGTTCCGCATGGAAGGGTACCCTAGCCCGTGGCGGATGCACTCAAAACATTCCCTCAAGACCTCATCTTTGACTTTAGGATGGTACCTGAAGCCAAAGGTGGGATTCGATACCCTTACCTGCCGTGCGACCTGCAAGTAGGCAGTTGTCAAGTCATTGCATGCATCAGAACCGTCCGGATTAACGCCGCCGATGGTCCACACCCACGTTCCGACAATGCCTTGGGCGGATTCCCTGGCCCACCGCGGCTGAAAGATGCCCACTTCAGAAGTCCGGATCATATGCTCACCTACAAGATCAAGGACCTCTTCCCTTGTGAGATTTTTTTCCACATTCACGTCCTTATTGTAAAAGGGCCAGTGCACATAGTCAGGACGGTGGGGCCAAGCCCCTTCAAAGGTCTCGTATCTCACCAGCACCTGGACGAAGTGGTCAAACTGGAAAGACTCTTGCAAATTTCTTGGTGACTGAGCAGGAACACGCTCGCAGACCTCGGCAATACGCAGCAATTCCTCCTTGCGCTTCGGCTCGCTCTCGAAATTCTCGGCCACAATCCTGGCCAGTCTGGCATACCGGTTTGCATAGTTAATTGCAGCCTCTAATATTGTCTGCATGGCCTCCCACCTGGGCAGCTTTTCATAAAGGGGGAGAAGATCAGGAGAAGGGTTGCCTTGGAGTTTCTCTTCCGTTTCCTCCATACGCCGGTCGATTTCATCTAGTATACATTCAAAACCCTTGAATATGAAATTGAAGTCCTTCGTAGAATAGGTGACCGCAGATGAAGGAACACCGAAGGCGATGGCGCCGCTCATATATTTGACCGCATCTTCAGGGTCCATTACCTTAACGAGCCCGTCAAGAGCTGTCCGCCCCCCCCAGTAATCGTTCAGGCCTGCCATAATCTTCAAATATTCCTCTTCCGGTTCCGGGATAATTCCCTGCTCGTTGTAGACCTCCTCATTTATCATGCTGGCTCCCTGCCAGTATGAGACCATCTCATGGGGTGCACTCCCCACGTATCCCACGAGCTGTGCCTTGTCCGTAATAAAAATAGGGATGTTCTCCAGCACGTTAGCTAGTGCCATGGCCTTCCGCACCATAATGGTCTCTCCCTCATTCTCTTTCCATGCCTTGGTAAAAAGCTGGGGAAAAGTCATATCAATCTTTATGCCAGGGGGGTAAAGCCCTCCAGTACTCCCCTTCTTCCAGACCGCCTTTCGCAAATAGTCAAGCCGGGCAGAACGGGTTTTCTCTGCTACCCACCACCATTGTTGCTTCTCTTCGAGATCTTTCACCTCCGCACTTTTCTCAAAACCTGCTGTAGCCATCTTTCTCCCTCCTTTATATGACTGGTGTACGCCCAAAAGTCCTGATCAGGTTCAGCGGGTCCTGTCCGGCAATGGATCTGCCTTGGCCCGTCACTTTTCTAATAATACCTTTCCATTAAAAGTCAAACACTTCAATTGAAAAAGGCAAACCGAGTAAATAGCAATTTTATCTTCAGGCTGGGTTCTTGCAAACTCGGTAAGCTTTTCCAGTCAGGCGTGTGTATGCCCCCAGAACTGAGAAGATATGAGTGGGGTAAATATTCTATAATTTTGGACTTCGATCGTTCTTGAGTTTAAATAATACAAAAAAATCTACGAAGTGTCAACCAAAAGATTGACCTTAGGGGCGAGGCCGAAATAATTTCCCCATTTGTACATTTGAGCGCCAACTTGAGGAAGTTATTTCGGCCTCGCCCCTAAGCGTCGTGTAGGAGTTGATCGCAACCATCAAGGCCCCGACCCCAGAGGCCCAGGGCCTTGACTGTATTACACAACTCTTATCCCAATCCCTGAACCGTTCTCTGTATGATGCTGTCCTGGGTCTTGCGGCTGACATCCACGAAGTGAGCGCTGTAACCTGCCACCCGCACTATCACCTCCTGAAATTTCTCAGGATCGCGCTGGGCAGCCCGCAAGGTGGAATCATCCACCATGTTGAACTGCACGTGGTCCATTCCAAGATCGGCCCAGGTCTTCATATAGGCCTTCCAGAGTTGATAACCCTTCTCGCCGGCCAACTGTGTCGGTGAAAGCCGCTGGTTCAAAAGGAATGCCCTTCCATCACCGACGTGATCGATCTTCGAGCAGGACTTCAAGACAGCTGTCGGACCTTTCTTATCAAGACCGGGACCAGGTGAAATACCGCCGTCGTAAAGAGCGTCACCCAACCTGCGGCCACTTGGTAATGCACCAACTACGTTAGCAAAGAGTATATTGCCACTCACGTTCTCGGGAAGCATAGGTATATTGTTTCCTGCTGTGCACTTCACCTCTTTCGATTGCTCTGCGACTTCTCTCAGGCAGCGGAGCATGATGTCATCGACGTAGTCGTCGTCATTGCCCCACTTGGGCGCATTCTGCACAAAGTCCATCCTCATCTCTTCATAGCCTTCCCAGTTAGCACTAAGACTCTCTATTAGCTGATCCATCGTGTATTTCTTCTCATCATAGATTAGCTTCTTGATGGCGGCGAGGCTGTCTATATTCTCCACCCAGGTGAAACCGGTAAACCATGCATTACCCCGCTCCCCGTTGCTCGGGTCGCATGCATCCGTCCCCGTCTCCACAGCGCGTTCGTAAAGGGCGGATAGGATAGGTCTTGAATAAAATTCCGGGTCTTTGGACCTCCCCAGGTTCACCGATCGTACCAGGAGGTTCATCATCCACTTCATCTGCTTGACCCAGGCCTGGTAGAGCTCCTCGAAGTCTTTGAAGTCGCGGGGATCACCCGTCTTCGGCCCCATCTGCATGTTCACTATGTGATCGTACCCGTTATGGAGTGTGTACTCTATAAACTTGGCGGTATTTCCGGCGCATGCCGCCATCCTGAAAGGCTGGGAACCGTACTTTGTGGTGGGACATGGAGACATGCACGCCTGGTTTACCCACTGCCTCGCCTCCTCAAGGGGATGACCGTGCCAGTACATGGCGTTGGGGATCAAGACAGAGTCATTCCGCATGTTGGGATAACCAAGCCCATGCCTGATGCACTCAAAACACTCCCTCAAGACCTCATCCTTTACCTGGGGATGGTACCTGAAG
>DAOWME010000234.1 GCA_030643245.1 Deltaproteobacteria bacterium | reverse complement strand
TGATCAATTTATCCAAAAGCTGTACATGGTAAACCGTACCACGTCCCACAAAAGCGGCTCCGGCAGTCACTGCCAGTTCCGCTATGGAGAAGGCATGTTCAATATGTCCGTACGGGGCTGTGGAGGCATTACATCCATAGGGTGTTGTGGGGGAGAATTGCCCCCCTGTCATACCGTAAATCTGATTGTTTATTATGATAGATGTCAGATTGAGGTTCCTCCTGGCAGCCTGAATAAAATGATTACCGCCGATAGCAGTGGCATCCCCATCTCCCATTACGATGATGACTGTAAGGGAGGGCTTTGCCAGTTTTATGCCTGTTGCAAAGGTCAAAGCCCTTCCATGTGTTGAGTGCAGCGTATTAAAGTCCACGTATACCGGCATTCTTCCGGAACAGCCGATGCCGGAAGCCAGAACGATCTCGTCCTTTTCCAGCCCCAACCCATCGATGGCGCGAATTAGAGCTCCCAATATGACACCGTTGCCACACCCGGGGCACCAGACATGGGGGAACTTTTTATCGTGACGTAAATATTTATGTATGAGTTTTGTCACTTCTTTTGGCATCTCTTGCTCCCTATCAGATTGAATTTATTTTATGAGCTGAGAATAGATTTCATCAGGGGTTATGAATTGACCGTCTATCCTGTTATATTTCTCCACACGCACTGCCCATTGATTCACCTGTTTCACCTCCCTGACAATCTGCCCCATATTCATCTCAGGCACCAATACCCTTCGACACCGTCTCAATGCATCTTCGACCGGATGTTGGGGAAAGGGGAACAAAGAAATCAATTGCAAAAGACCTGCCTTAACCCCCCTCCTGTCTCGAGCATCCATAACCGCTCGACGGGCAGATCTGGCCACTGAACCGTATGCAATCACCGCGACATCCGCATCATCCATCATATATGTTTTTACCATCTGAATCCTTTTGATGGCATTGCTGATCTTATGGAACAGGCGATTCATAAACTCCTTGATCTCATCGGGACGTTGTGTAGGAAAGCCCCTCATATCATGGACGAGACCTGTCACATGATGCCGGTATCCCTCCCCAAAGGCGGCCATGTCCGGAACACCTCGACTGTTGCTCTCATACGGAATGTACCATTCCGGTGGTACACTGGGAGACGTCCTGTCAATTATCTCAACCTTATGTGCCTGGGGTAGGGTCACAGTCTCTCTCGTATGGGACACCACTTCATCGGACAGGAGTACCACAGGAACTCGGAATTCTTCAGAAAGGTTGAATGCGTGAACAGTAATATCAAAACAATCATAGACTGTGGACACGGCCAGGACAATGATGGGATGGTCCCCGTGGGTCCCCCATCTGGCCTGCATTACATCCCCCTGGCCGGGGCTGGTGGGTAACCCCGTACTGCAGCCTCCACGCATTACATTCACTACAACACAGGGGATTTCTGTAATACAGGCAAAACCAAGGTTTTCTTGCATCAAGGAAAAGCCGGGGCCACTTGTGGCGGTCATACTCTTCACCCCGGCAATGGAGGCGCCTATTATGGCTCCCATGCTGGAGATCTCATCCTCCATCTGAATGAAGGTACCCCCTACCTGAGGTAATCGGGCCGACAGAACTTCACTGATCTCTGAAGCAGGGGTTATCGGGTAACCGGCAAAAAAACGGCACCCTGCAGCCAAGGCCCCTTCGGCAATGGCTTCATTACCCTGCAAAAGCAGCCTCTTTTTTTTTGACACACCGGTCATCATTCATCTTCTCCTTTTTCAGAGTCGAGTTCCTCTATGGTAATGGCAAAGTCAGGACAATGTAATTCGCAGAATCTACAGCCTATGCAATCTTCGGGACGTTCGAATACAGGCCCTCCGTATTCATCACTTCCGATAACATTTTTTGGACAAAATGAACTACAAATACCACACTTCTTACACCAATCCCGAAAGACAATCTGACTAAATTGTTTCTGCTTTTTCTTGGATTGGTTTCCCCTGGGCTTGTCAGATGGATCCCTCTGTTTGCCTTGTTCAGTTCTTCTTATCCTCTTTCTTCTATTATCAGCCACTATTTTACCTCACATACAAAAAGGACTGTTCATGGGTAGTGAATGTTATGAAAATTGTCCCTTACGTGGACTTCAAGGATGTTTCCTCAACTTCCTTACAATACAATCAGCAAACTCGGAGCATCTTACTTTTTGGAAACCCCTGTGGATATACCCCTACTCACTTCTTTTTTAAAATCAAGAGCTATGTAATCGCCCAAGACAAAAGCCTCGCCAGGGAAAAACAACCTGATCACGGCTTTTGCAGCCTCTTACGTAACATTGAGTGATTATCATATGGCAGGATGCCAAAAGCCCCCCGACCTCCCCCTCTTTAAAAGGAAAGGAGGATATTATTTTCAGATCTCGTAAATTATAACAGATTATGGAGTAATATTTTGGACAAAAAGTTCTGTTTCTAAACAGGGAGGTTGGTTCAAAGGTTCAGAGGTTGATGCCCCCATTGTATTACCTCAATGGAATCAATGATAAAGAAAAAAGGCGAGAAACGATTAACCTTGAACCGGGAACCCAGAACCTTTGAACCCAGACCGAGCTAGTGTCCAATTTATGAGCAAAACACCAATTACAAAGAGGTTGCAGTCAATAAGAAAATAGTTTTTACGAGGTCTGAATTTAGATATTTAACCCCTTCCTCTTTTACACATATTTGTCAACTTATTTATTTCCCAGCGTCCCCTCTTATCCCTCCTTAGACATCCCCTTTACCTCCTCTCTCTTTGAGAAGATGTTGGGTAATTATCTTGAATTCCTGTCCGATTTATCCTATACTTTGCAAATAGCCAATCTCACTTACAAAGAGAGCAAAAAATATCAACTCCTTATAAAATTTCCCACTAATACGCGATGAGCCGTTTTTCTGAAAGTTCAAAAAAAGTGAAAGAAAAAATGTCTGCCGTTTGTATTAATCAGTAGGTGAAAGGACAACATTTACAATATACAAGGAGGAGACAAAATGAAAAGTTTACTTAAAGTGGTGGTCCTGAGTGTATGCCTGCTGACGGCTGTTTCTTTTGCATATGCCGGCGGTGGCAGAGGTGGCGGCTTTGTCAAAGGCGTTAGAGATGGAAGCGCTTCTATTAATGCGGCAGGCATGATGAAGCCTAATTATGTGGGTCAAAACAGTGATTGGATTTGTGATAATTTAGGTATTCGAACCGCAGGCGCCGGCTATGGCCGGGGAAAGGGCTATGGCGCGGATAATCGTGGCAGATGCGGGGGCCTTGGAAAAGGAATAAAAGCCGGGGGGTTTGGCAGAGGCGTTAGAGACGGAAGCGGCCCGATTAATAAGAAAGGCGTTGCCAGACCTAATTATGTGGATCAAAACGGTGATGGAATCTGTGATAATTCAGGAGTAAGAATACCCACAAAATAATATGCCATTAGAAATGGCGTTCGCAAGAACCCCTGAGAAAGGAGAGAAAAAATGAAAAAAACGGTGATTGCAATAGGTGTTATATTGGTTTTCTTAGTGACGGTTTCACAGGCTATGGCGTGGCATCCCAAGGGAAGGAGTTCTGGCTATGCCGCAAACTTAAACCTGACAGCCGAGCAGAGCAGAAAACTCAACGCCCATCAGCAGGACTTCTTAAAAGAGGTCCTTCCGATCCGGAATGAGCTGGCTACCAAGGCCCTTGAATTTCGTACCCTTTTGGCGCAGTCTTCCTCTGACAAGTCCAAAGTCAAGGCCAAGCAGCAAGAGATCTTTGCCTTGCAGAAAAAACTGCAGGAGAAGTCACTTGCTTATGAACTTGATGCCCGGGACATTCTGACACCCGAACAGATCTCCATGCTTCCTCCGGGATGTGGCCTCGGGTTCATGGCGAGCGCCGGTGGTATGGGCTATGGAAAAGGCTACGGTCGAGGCATGGGCTACGGTGAAGGTCATGGCCGGGGCATGGGTTACCACGCCAGCCCCTGTCCTTACGGACTGCCTTGAGGCCACCCCATATCCTTGAATTATGGAGCAACAGCCTTGTCACGAGGCACATTCACCACCCCCCCGGCCACAATAGTCAAGTACCTCCGGCACAGCCGGAGGCTTGAAATATGTGAACCGCTCAAAGCGGTTGAAAAACCATGGGCCACCTCAAAGGTGGCGGCAATTTATCTAAAGAAATTTAGTTGATCGATTCTTCGATCTTCTCTTTCTTGTTCCTTGATATATCTGCGGATTACCTCCTCGTCTTTGCCTACGGTAGAGACATGGTAACCCCTGGCCCAAAAG
>DAOWME010000275.1 GCA_030643245.1 Deltaproteobacteria bacterium | reverse complement strand
CTTTAAGGGACGAGGCCGAAATAACTTCCTCAAGTTGGCGCTCAGATTTAGGTTAGATTTGTTCGATATGAAAGCGCAAAACCGCAGGAATAGTCTGACCTATTTTGAGGATTTTGTGCTTGAAAATCGGGCAAAGATGGCCTGAAGATGAGATGCACAAATGGGGAAATTATTTCAGCCTCGTCCCTAAGCATAAGGAAGAAGATGGTGGAAGGAGGTTAGAACAATGGAAGTGGCGGACCTTAAGGATAAGACTGCCATAGTGGGTGTGGGGACTACACCGTTTAGCACCCTGCATAAAACATGTGACCCGCGGAGAAACGCATACAGCCTGGGGATCGAGGCCTTTGAGAACGCTCTTGAAGATTGCGGACTGCGCAGAGAGGAGATAGATGGCGTAATAGTAAGTCGCATCCCCTCTTATACCAGGATATGTGTCAGTGCAGGCATAAAAAACCCGAGGCTAACCAACGTTCTTGAAGGCAGCGGCAGGATGTCAGGCATTGCTCTCCAGTATGCAGCGATGGCTGTTCATGCCGGGATGGCCAGTGTTGTAGCATGCGTATACGGTAATAACGGACGATCTGCAGGGGCATCCTACGGAGGCGAGCCGGGGATTATCGATAGTTACAATGCCCCGTTCGGCATGACATCTCCGGGGGCAAGCGTCGCCCTCATGTGGCAGAGACATATGCACGAGTATGGTACCAACCCCGAGGACCTGGGAGCGCTTGCAATCTCTCAGCGAAAGTTCGCCTCTCTCAACCCCAATGCGGTTATGCGTACCCCCATAACAATGGACGAATATATCAAAGCCAGGTACGTCTGTTATCCCCTCAGGCTCTATGATTATTGTCTCATAAACGATGGTGGTGTCTGCTTTATTGTGACGAGTGCGGAAAGAGCCAAAGACTGCAAGAAACAACCTGTTTACATCATGGCCACTGCTCAGGCAGCCTCTCACACCCCTTACTACCACGTTTCGGACTATAACTGGGGCGCTATGGAACTGGTTGCCCGCCAGGTTTACAACATGGCAGGTGTCGGGCCTGAAGATATAGACTGTGCTCAAATCTATGACAATTTTCTCCCAACGGTGATGTTCAGCCTGGAGGGCTACGGGTTCTGTCCTAAGGGAGAGAGCGGCCGCTGGATTCGAGGGGGTAGAGTTGAACTTGGCGGGGAACTCCCCATCAATACCAGCGGCGGTCATTGCTCAGAAAGCTACATGCAGGGATGGGCACTCCACACGGAGGCAGTACGTCAGTTGAGGGGAGAGTGCGGAGAGAGGCAGGTGCAGGGCTGCGAGCTGGTGCAGTATATCTGCAGTTCCCCGATTTGCACGTCCCATATTCTCAGGAGGTGACTCGTTGTGACAGGATATGCAAAACCGCTGCCAGAGCCTGAAGAAAATGAGGTACCTTACTGGGAAGCGGTAAAGAGGAACGAACTGAGAGCACAGAAATGCCTGGATTGCGGGGAAATATGGTTTCCCCCGAACGCTGTATGCCCGGAATGCCTATCTGGAAATTACGAATGGACAAGGCTAAGTGGTAGGGGAAAGGTGTGGTCGTGGGTTGTTTTTCATCAACTTTATTTCAGCTCGTTCGCTGATGATATCCCGTATAATGTGATTGTGGTAAAATTGGACGAAGGTCCTCTGATGACAAGCAATATTGTGGAATGCGAAAACGAGGACATTCAGTGTGATATGCTTGTAGAAGTTGTCTTTGATGACGTTACAGAAGAGGTGACTCTGCCTAAGTTCAGACCGGCCATCCGGATAGAACCAAGTAAGGGTTGAGAAAACAGGCCGTCCTAACCCTTTTTTAAGAGATGCGTTTTTTCAATTCGGACTTAACATTGGCCGAAGCTCGCCGATCCCGTTGGACGGTTTATTCAATCCCTAGGCTCTTGGGGAAAGAAGATGTCGACAGAAGAACTATGATTTATTACGAAGGAGAATAACCATGTCTTCTCGAAAGCGAGCAAGAAATTATCCAGTTTATCAGCTAAAAATAACTTTAACAAACAATAAGCCGCCAATTTGGAGAAGAGTGCAAGTTGCGAGTAATACTACGTTATCTGAACTCCATGGAATAATTCAAGTTGCTATGGGCTGGTGGGACAGCCATCTTCATCAATTTGTCATCCACGGAGAGTATTTCGGTATTCCCGATCCTGACTGGGATTCAATGGAGGTCACAAGTGAAAGGGGCGTAAAATTGGCTGAAGTGATTTCAGCTGAAAAAGATTAATTTATTTATGAATATGATTTTGGCGATAGTTGGAAACATGTTATTTTAGTCGAAAAGATTCTTCCGTCGGACCCCAGCATCTCATATCCTGTCTGCCTAAAAGGAAAGCGGGCTTGTCCGCCAGAAGACTGCGGTGGTATCTGGGGATACTATGACTTCTTGGAGGCCATCCAAAACCCCGACCATCCAGAACATGACGATATGTTGGAATGGGTGGGGGAAGAATTTGATCCAGAGGCCTTTTCCTTGGATGAAGTTAATTCGCGGCTATAGAATATCATATAAAAGGGAACCATTGCTTTTCCTCTATGCCATTGAAGTAGCGCCCAACATGTGGGTAAGGGGTCAAGTATACGTTTGACCCATGAGCAATTTATTTTGGTTCATCGCGGATTAGTGGGAAATTTTCTAATTATTTGATCTTTATAGTTGTTTTACTTTTTAACAGTAGGGATAGCAGGTATCCCTTCAGCGT
>DAOWME010000207.1 GCA_030643245.1 Deltaproteobacteria bacterium | reverse complement strand
TTTTTCTCTGAGCAAGGCCGCACGACGGTTTGCGCCGAGGCGTACATGATCGTACGTCGCAGGCGGAAACCTGAGGAGAACGCAGCTCAGGGGAAAAAGGGCCATTTCTGGATGGAAACTAACCTAATGGATTCAATGGCATGGGAGGCATAGGAGAAAAGCGGGATACCTTCCGGGTGGCTGGATAGAATTGAAAATCAGAGAAAAGGTCAAGATTATATAGAATATCTAGCGGAAGGCTATGGGATATCAGCAGAAAATCGTGATTCCCCTCAAAGGATGATGAGAAAAGCACCGGTTAAAGGAGTCAAAAGATGCTTGACAAAATATGCTCTCTGAAGCCGAAGCATAATCCGGCGATTGTGGAAAAAACCCTACATCTGGCCATTGAGATCGCAAGAGAAGGACGGGAAGGAAAAAAAATAGGGACATTATTTGTGGTTGGAGACGAAAAAAAAGTCCTGGCCAGGTCTAGAAACATGATTCTGGATCCACTCCTCGGACATCCGGACGATGCAAAGAAGATTGAAGATTCAGACATGAGAGAAACAATAAAGGAACTGGCCCAGCTCGATGGGGCCTTCATAGTTTCAGGAGACGGGGTGGTCTTATCTGCGTGCAGATATATCAATTCTAGCATAAAAGGCATCGAACTTCCTTTGGGACTGGGGAGCCGGCATGTGGCCGGCGCTTCCATATCCAAGGAAACAGAAGCTGTAGCCATCGTCGTTTCAGAGAGTTCTGTGGTAAGGATCTTTATTGGCGGGAACCTGGTAGCTGAGATTGTCCCGGAATTTTTACTTTTGGACAAGAAGAGCGTTCACATAAAAGAGCCCTATGTGGAAGAGAAGATAATGGACATGACGGTTCTATCGAAAGAGGATTAAAAGGTTAGGGGTGTGAGGACGAAACGTCGTGAGCCTCATCAACAGAAATAACCTGAGCTACATATACTGTATTGAGCAGTATTTCTTATCTCTGACAAAGAAGGGGGTAGCCCTTTCCCCCTTAGATTACCAGAAAATCAAGTCTTGGGAGAAAAGAGGGGTCCCCTTAAACGTTGTCTGCAAAGGGATAAAGAACGGAATCGAGTTCTATAGAAAGACCCACGGGCCTCATAAACCAATGCCCAGGTCGATTAAATTTTGTGAGGGGTTGGTAGAGAAAGAATTCATCAACCATAAGAGACTTCGGGTTGGGGTAAATTTCAGGCAACAAGGGAAGGTTTATGAGAAGAAAGTCATTCTGCGAGGAATAGACGGATTGATTGATAAAATAGAAAACACTATCATCAGAGAAAACAACAAAAAATTCAAGGAATTATACAGTACTGTGCGAGACAGGATTCGGGATTTGAGATCTAATGTAAACAAGAGCTATCTCCATGTGTATGCGGAATTGGAAGAGATGGACAGGTTTTTTCTCAACGAATTTTGCAGGTTGATATCCCATGATGAGTTAACGAGTCTTGTGGACGAGGCAGAGACGAGACTGTCTTCACTTAGAACTCAGATGAGCCAAGAGGCATACGAAAGGACTCGGGAAACCATCAAGAGCCTCCTCCTCAGAAAAAGGTATGGATTATTGAAGATTGAGTTGGGAGGCTAGTCGTGGGAAATCAGACCTGTAAAAGTTGCGCCGGTAACGGGTACCTTCTTATTCGCGAAGGCCAGTTTGCAAAGGCCAGGATATGCGAAAGCTGTTCAGTTCCATGCAGTGAATGTGACGGAGACGGCATTGTCTCTTGGAAAGATGAGAGAGGCTACAAGTACGCTGGTCAGTGCAAGTGTACTATGTTGAAAAAAAGGATCATGCTCTTCAATGGGGCCATGATTCCTGCACAATTTGCATCAGTAACCCTCGAGGATTTTCAGGTTACACACCACACCCAAGAGGAGGCCAGGACCTATTCCCAAAAGTTTGTTGATTGTTACCCTATGGAGAATAGAGGCCTCATGTTTTTGGGGCCGGTGGGGGTGGGGAAAACCCATCTGGCAGCGGGGATTGTAAAGAAATTGACGTTGGAAAAGGGCTATTCATGCAAGTTTATTGATTTTTTTCATCTGTTGTCGAACATCAAGGAAGGATATTCAGAGAGAAAGTCTGAGAAGGAGATAATAGAACCCTTTATTAGTGCCCCTATTCTAATTATAGACGAGCTTGGAAAAGGCAGAAATAATGAGTGGGAGGCCAATATCCTAGATCAGATAATATCTAAAAGGTATAATAACGCAAACGCGCTGACCACCATAGCCACCACCAACTATACAACAAGGAGTGAGTCGACCCTTAGACGCACGAGAACCAAGGTTAAGGTTGACCCCTTGATTTCCACTAAGAAAAAGATCTTTGAAGAGGAACTCTTGCAAGAGACCCTGCAGGAAAGGGTCGGGGTCAGAATTTTTTCAAGATTAGCGGAAATGTGCAAGATGATTGAAATGGAGGGAAAGGATTTCAGGACCTTGAAGTATAAAAAGGACGACAAGTACTGCCAAAACCCGCAGCATAAATGAGCCTTCTATATATAGGGTGGTGGTCCAAGCTATTTTCGTCCCTGAGATTCTCGAATGATTTATGAAGTCCGGGTTTAAACTTGCGGTGTTTGATTTGGACGGTACCTTAACCAGAGAAAGGAGCCTCTGGGAGCTCATCCACAAGACCTTGGGGAAGTGGTACGGCTTTGCCGAGCAGTACCAGATCCAATTTCTTAATAATGAGATATCGTACGAGGAGTTCTGCCGGTTGGATGCCCAAGTCTGGAAAGGGATGAGTACCCGGGAACTCCGGACGATTGCAGAATCCGTTCCTTTTTATGAAGGGGTGGGTCTCCTTACCTCATATCTCAGGGAACACGGCATTAAGCTATCTCTAATATCCTCGGGGCTCTCCGTTCTGTCCGAAATGGTTAAGAATAGGTACTCCTTTGATTATGCAATAGCAAACGATTTACTCTGTGATAACGGTACCTTAACTGGAGAAGTCAGGGTGAATGTACACTTTGACAAGAAGGCAGAATGGGTTGAACGGATAATGAATAAATACGCTATAAAAAGGGAAGAGGTCATGGCCATCGGTGATAGCCTGGGAGATAAGGAGATGTTCGAGATTGCCGGTTTTTCGGTGGCCTTTAATCCCTCTTCTAGAGAATTAGGCCATATTGCGGATGTTGTTGTCCATAGTAATGATATATCCGACATAATCCTGAAACTACCGTTTTAGGTTCATGTTGCCGGAGAATTATCGTTCTTCTGTTTCGTGTCTGAACGAAAACAAGACAATATATATATGTCCAAGCCGGTAGTGATAAGGATAAGGAGGGATACAAATTAGAGATGGGAAAAGAGAACATACTTAAGGCATTGGAGAAGATCACTTACGGGATTTATGTGCTTACCACAAAGAATGGAGCGGAGATAAACGGAATGATCGCCTCCTGGGTTTCCCAGGTGTCTTTCACCCCACCCCTGGTTATGGTGGGTGTAAGAAAAAATAGATACTCCCACAAGATGGTAAGAGAGGGTGGGGTATTTGCCCTTAACGTGCTGGGTAAAGAGAGTAGTGCCTTGACCGGCAAATTCAAGTCACCTTCTCCGGAAGAAAAATTTAAGGGGATAAGATGGGAATCAAGAACCACCGGGGCGCCCTTAATTAATGAGGCGCTTGCGTATATGGATTGTATCCTGGTAAACTCAGTCGATGCGGGTGATCATACGATTTTTATAGGGGAGATCGTTGATGCAGATATTCTCAGAGAAGGTATCCCCATGACCAGCCTCGATTTAGGCAAGGTTTACATCGGTCAAAGTTAGGGCAGCAACTCTTGAGGACAATGGACAGGTGGTGGAGGAGCTGAAGGGGCGACCATTCGCCATGGTAGTCGAGTACTACGGATTTGATTTGGAGTCGGGATAGTAAAAGTCCTTGAAGGACGAAACCTTTAGTCTTAGGGACGGTCTATGATACCCTCACCGCAGGAATGTCTGGATATAATGAAAGAGTATAATATGTTGGAGCATATTGTTCGCCATAGTCTTTTGGTGAAAAGGGTTGCTGTCTGTCTCGCCGAGGAATTGAATAGGGCGGAGGAAGACTTGGACATTTCCAAAGTTACGGCTGGGGCCTTTCTCCATGACATCATTAAGACCAGGAGCATCATTACGGGCGAAGATCATGCCAAGGCAGGAGGTGAGCTTTTGGAAAGACTAGGTTTCAACGGCATAAGTGAGATAGTACGACAGCACGTAACTCTGGATAATGAGATAATTTCGCCCACCGTCTCGGAGATCGAGGTGGTCAATTATGCAGACAAGAGGGTGAAGCATGATAAGGTTGTAGCCTTGGAAGAACGATTTGCAGACATCAGGAAGAGATACGGCGACAATGAAAAGAGGGTCTGTTTGATTAATCTATCCGAGCACAACGCTATTGATCTGGAAAGGAAATTATTTTCCAGGTTGAGCATAACCCCGGGTGCTCTCTTCACTATATCCTTAAGAGTCCGTGATAGTAGCTCATGCCCGATTAAGGGACGGGGCCGAAATAACTTCCCCAACTATGCATCTCATCTTCAGGCC
This sequence comes from Deltaproteobacteria bacterium, assembly GCA_030643245.1. GTDB lineage: Bacteria > Desulfobacterota > UBA8473 > UBA8473 > UBA8473 > JAUXHQ01. Next base: position 746 of record DAOWME010000207.1, on the reverse strand, counting down.
ATCTTTGCCCGATCTTCAAGCACAAAATCCTCGAAATAGGTCAGACTATTCCTGCGGTTTTGCGCTTTCAGATCGAACAAATCTGACCTAAATCTGAGCGCCAACTTGAGGAAGTTATTTCGGCCCCGTCCCTAATCAATGATGATGATGCTCATGATCATCATCATGAGCATGCTCATGCCCTTCTTCCTCCGGTGAGACGGGCATCTCTTTCCGGGCAGTACTGAATTGCTCACTCGATCGGTTTATAAACTCAGCGGCAGCTTTCAGGTTATGTGCTACTTCTTTCAACCCGTGTCTGTCTGCTACATCCGCCCATTTCATATACTCCTTCATGTGATCATCATTATGCTTTATCCAATGGTTCAAGAGCACAGCCAACCTTTTGATTTCATCCTCTACCATAATTCGATTCTCCCCTCGATTGAATATTCGCTACTGCATGATATGTTCAATAGCCTGTTGGTCCACCAAGCATAAATTGAGAATAAACCAAACCTTCCCGGTTGTCAACCATAACCAAAAAAACCTTGCCTTGAGATATGGATGTTGATACAATCAAAATGTCTGGACATGTGCAGTTGAGCAGGATTGCGTTAAGCGCTGGCTGCTTGCTTCGTTTGCTTCTTATACGTAAGGACCTGGCCAACTTTAAAAATAGACATACGAGACTTTTCATCCCATTACACATTCAGCCTTATGCAAGACTGTAGTTCATAAGAAGCAAACGAAACAAGTAGGCGGCA
>DAOWME010000219.1 GCA_030643245.1 Deltaproteobacteria bacterium | reverse complement strand
TCCATAAATGGACTTCTTGAGAAAAGGGCACGAGTTGGTTTCCAATTCAGAAATGAGCAATTTTTTCTCTGAGCAAGGCCGCACGACGGTTTGCGCCGAGTCGTACATGATCGTACGTCGCAGGCGGAAACCTGAGGAGAACGCAGCTCAGGGGAAAAAGGGCCATTTCTGGATGGAAACAAGCTAGATTTTTATTGCCTCTCTTACCTCATTCATGGTCTCTCTCGCTATACTTCTTGCCTTAATTGTCCCTGTTTCTATGATTTCTTCTACTTCCTTAAAGTGATCTAAAAAACACTCCCTCTTCCTCTGGAATGGAGCCAGGAACGTTATTATCCTTGATATTAACCTCTTTTTGCACTCAACACAGCCAATACCGGCGGATCGACATCCATGAGCGATCTCATCAACCGCCTCAGTAGGACTGAGGATCTTGTGAAAGGAGAAAACATTGCAGATTTCGGGGTCGCCCGGATCAGTCCTTCTAGCTCTCTGAGGATCAGTAAACATCTGATCTGTTTTCTCTTTGATCGTCTCAGGGGGATCTGAAAGGTAAATGGCATTATTATATGCCTTACTCATTTTCCTCCCATCGATGCCGAGCAGTTTGGGTACCTCTGTCAAAATAGGCTCCGGGAGAGGAAAAATTTCCTCGTAAAGAAAGTTGAATCGGCGGGCAATCTCCCGTGTCAATTCGAGATGGGGCAACTGGTCTACTCCGACCGGTACTTTATGGGCCTTATAAATTATTATGTCCGCCGCCTGTAAGACAGGATACCCTAGAAACCCGTAAGTGGAAATGTCTCTGTTCGTCAGTTCCTGTTGTTGCTCTTTATACGTGGGATTCCGCTCCAGCCAGGACAGAGGGGTGATCATCGAGAGCAAGACGTGGAGTTCAGCGTGTTCCAGTATATTCGACTGTATGAAGATGGTACTCTTTTGAGGATCCATCCCCGCGCTCAACCAATCAAGAAACATGTCCTTGATACTCTCTTTTATTATCCCCGTGTTCTCGTACTCACTGCTTAAGGCGTGCCAGTCTGCAGCAAAGAAAAAACAATCATAATCATCTTGCAGCTTTACCCAGCTGTCCAGTGCACCGAAGAAGTTTCCCAGGTGCAATTTGCCGGAGGGTCGCATACCACTCAATATTCGCTTTCTTGACATCAAGGATTTCTCCTTCTCAATTTCATGTTCATCATGACATTTCTCTTCTTCCCCCGGTGTATACCAGAGAGGGGGATTATTGTCAATTTGGACTCTACAGGTAGTTCTCTTTTACGAACTTTATCTCGTCTTCCTTCGTTTCAATCTTTCCATCGAGCCTGGCCTCCAGAAGATCGTTCAATATAATCTTGAATATCCTTCCCGGCGCCAAGCCAAAACTTTTCAAATCTTCACCGTTCACCATGGTATGGGTTTTTTTCAGTTGGGTAAAATAGAGGGACATCACCCTCTTTAAGTCGTCCTTGTCCGTTTTTGCCATGGCATATAGTGAGGTCTCTGTGTTGAGGGGCTTAAGGAGGGTGTAGATTCTGCTCCTCTTCATATCATCTCTCTGATATGTCTGGCCTAAGATGATTTCCGACTCCTGGATACATCGGATAATCCTCTCCTGATTTTTTGAAGTTATTGATAGTCTTTGACAGACCTCAATAACCTGCCTCTTGTTCAGAGAATCTACCAGTCCCAAGAAGTAGACAATCCACTTCTCGTACTTCTCCTCCAAGAACAAGAGATCGAACCATGAGACGATTTTTCTCGTATCCTCAAGAGTTTTCCTTGTCTTTTCATTAAAGACTATCTTCGGATGGATAAACCTCAAAACATTGAATTGAGCGAGTCTCTCTATTACCCCCACAGGCTTTTCCTCTTCAAATATAAGCGTCAACTCGGAGAAGAATCGATGGCCATCCAAATGATCGAGGAAACTCATCTTGACCGCGTTCTTTATGAGGTTGACCGTGTGTTTTCCCGTTACGAAGCCAAACCTTTGTTCGAAACGGATAGCCCTGAATATTCTTGTCGGATCCTCTACAAAACTCAGGTTGTGTATAACCCTGATTAATTTATCTTTAATATCTTTCTGGCCACCAAAGAAATCTATCAATTCGCCAAAGCGTGTGGGGTTCAACATTATGGCCAGTGTATTCATTGTAAAATCCCTGCGGTAAAGGTCATGTTTTATGGAACTTAATTCCACGGTAGGGAGCGCCGCAGGGGACTTATAGTATTCCAATCTGGCTGTGGCTATGTCTATCTTGAAACCATCTGCGAAGGTCAAAGCCGCGGTTCCGAACTTCTTGTGTGATCTTACTTTGCAAGAACGGTCCCTGGAAAACTGTCTCGCCAATTCGATTCCATCTCCTTCAGTAACAACATCTATATCGAGATTTTCACGTCTCAGTATGAGATCCCTCACACCCCCCCCAACAAGGTAAACGTTGTAATGTAGATCCTCGGCTTTTTTGCCGAGGGCTTTCAGTATTTCGAGGATTCTGTTGTCCAACCGTTCTTCCATCAATTTTGTGATGGATTTTTTTCTTGTCAGATGAGGATCACTGCCGGGAGTATATGTAAAAGCCGGCTTCTCCAAGAGGTCGTTTTGCATCATTCTGAGTAACTCCGTCCGGGTGACTGCGCCGACAATCCTGCCGTTTTCTACTACCGGAACAAACCTTTGGATGTTTCCCATTATGATCCTTTGAACCTCAGAAAATGGCGTGTCCGGGCTCACTATGGAGAAATCTGGAGACATATACTCCTCTGTAGGCAAATCATGCAGACCGTGGAAACTTGCCTTTTCAATGATTTGTCTTGATATAAGGCCCACAAGTTTGCCTCTTTTAACAACCGGCAGCACATTGATGTTATATCTTGTCAATAGCTCTCCTGCTTTACGTAACGACTCTGTAGACTCTATGACCTTTACAGGAAAAATCATTATATCCTTTGCATACCTCTGAGTGCGTATCTTTTTCCAGAGGACACTCAGCAACTTCTCCTCCGCCTGAATCAGTGTCAAATCTTTGATTGTTGCAGATGCGGCCGTCCGATGTCCCCCTCCTCCGAATTCCCTGGCGATATCACCAGCATTGACTTCGTCGACTCTGCTGCGGCAGACTAGGTGCACACGATCCCCCATCCTGGCTAATGCAAAGAGTATATTGAAGTTTTCCATATCTCTGAGTTTGTGGACCAGTACCGCAAAATCCTCTCTGTATTTGTCCGTGGAGACCTTTGTTATGATAACGTCAACTCCGCTTATTGTATGGGCAGTGGCAGATTGGATGAGGTCGTTCAAAAGCGAGATATCTTCTGCTGTAAATTCCTTTATTATCATATCTGAAACAACATTCAAATCCGCCCCCCTGGAAAGAAGATAAGCTGCAGCGAGGTAGTCATCTACTGTCGTGGAAGAGAAGGTGAGGGACCCTGTATCTTCATAGATCCCAAGGGCCATGACCGTGGCCTCATCCGGCGTGATCTCCATGCCTCGGTCCTTCAAAATCTCAGTCAGAATGGTTGAAGTGGACCCGACTTCCTTTATCACTTCCAGGGAACCTGAAATGTCGTCCGGCGAAGGGGGGTGATGGTCGTAGATATGAACATCCAGGCCTGGTTTGCCTATGATATCTGCGAATTTTCCTATGCGACTTGCCTGTCTTGTGTCAACCAGGATAAGCTGGTCGACACTTTCAAGGTCTATGGTTTTCAACCTCTCTATTTCAAAGACGTATATCGTTGACTTGAGAAAGAAGTCCCTTATGCTCTTTTCCTGAGAGCCGGAAAAGGCAAGGGCAGCCTCCGGATACAGCTTCTTTGCAGCCAGCATCGCGGCAAGGGCGTCAAAATCTGCATTTACATGGGTCGTTATTATCTTCATCCCTATCCCTAAGCCCTGGGATGTAACCGACTGTGAAGCTTCTTCAGCCTTTCTCTTGTAACGTGGGTATATATCTGAGTCGTCGATATGTCAACATGGCCTAACATCGTCTGAACTGAACGGAGGTCTGCCCCCCCTTCCAGTAAATGAGTTGCAAAAGAATGCCGCAATGTATGTGGGGCTATGTTTTTCTTTATCCCGGCCTTGAGGCCATACTTCTTAATTAGCTTCCAAAATCCCTGACGGGATATGGGTCTCCCTGAACGGTTCACGAAAATAAAGGAACTCCTTGAGTTCTTGAGTAGCCTCTTTCTAGAATAGATCATATACTCCTTAACCTTTTTTGCTGCCTCTTCACCTATGGGGACGATCCTTTCCTTCGAACCTTTTCCGAAAGCAATAAGATAGCCGGCCTCCAGGTTAATATTGTTTACAGACATGGAGATAAGTTCAGAGACCCTTAGCCCTGTGGCATAGAGGAGTTCCAGCATGGCAGAATCCCGCATGCCTAAGGGTGTAGTAACATCAGGTTGATCGAGCAGTCTTTCGACCTCGTCAAGGGCCAGCGTGTTTGGCAGTTTGATCCATGTCTTGGGAGAGTCAACCCTCATGGCTGGATTTTCCTCAATATATCTTTCATTGACCAAAAACCGATAAAATGTCCTTATAGCTGCCAGATTTCGGGCAGTGGTCTTTGAAGACAACCCTTTTCCCGCTAAAGTGGAGAAGAAAGCTATTATATGGTAACTCGATGTTTGTGTGACATCAGAGATCTCATGCTTTTCCAGATAATCAATATATTTGTTCAAGTCCCTGCTATAAGCTTCAAGGGTGTTTTTCGATAATCCCCTCTCCACTACAAGGAAATTGAGAAATTCATCCAGGAGCCTAATATTATCTGTGAGTTTCATCGGTTCATGTTAGGGGCGAGGCCGAAATAACTCTCTATTTAGTTAGTGCTCATCCATAAATAGACTTCTTGAGAAAATGGGCACGAGTTGGTTTCCAATCCAGAAATGAGCAATTTTTTCTCTGAGCAAGGCCGCACGACGGTTTGCGCCGAGGCGTACATGATCGTACGTCGCAGGCGGAAAC
>DAOWME010000125.1 GCA_030643245.1 Deltaproteobacteria bacterium | reverse complement strand
GTCAGATTTGTTCGATCTGAAAATACAAAACCACAGGAATAGTTTTGCCTATTTCGAGGATTTTGTGTTTGAAGATCGGGCAAAGATGGCCTGAAGATGAGATGTACAAATGGGGAAGTTATTTCGGCCACGTCCCTTAGTTGAAGCCTTTTTGAGAAGTCACACAATCTTCTTAATGATCTCTTGATATCCCTCTACCAGTCTGCGCACCACCAGAGCCGCAGGGATTATCTCTTTTATCAAACCAGTCGATGCTCCACAATAGGCTTCACCGTTGGCCATGTCACCCTCTAATTGGCCTCTCCTGGCACGACTGTAACCAAGATAGTCTCTAATATCATCGGCAGAGACCCCCGATTCTTCCAATTCCAATAAACTTCTGGAAAATTCCGACTTCAGGCTTCTCGTGGGCAATAGCTTACGACATGTTATCACGGTGTCTGTATCTTTAGAGGCTATAATAGCCTGTTTATATTCCGGGCTGGCAATATTTTCCTCGACAGCAACAAAGCGTGTACCCAACTGCACGCCCTCAGCACCAAGGGATATGGCTGCGACAACTCCTCTCGCATCAACAATACCTCCGGCAGCGATGATCGGGATAGAGATGGCGTCTGCAACCTGGGGGATCAGTGAAAATAATGGCAATTCATCGAATCCAATATGGCCTGCAGCTTCAACCCCTTCAGTGATTACAGCGTCCACATTGCAGGATTCCGCATTCTTCGCCTGTCTGACAGAACTCACAACATGGAGAACCCTAATCCCCTCCTGGTGTAACAATTCAGTGTAGTGACCAGGATCCCCAGCAGCCGTGATTACAATTCCGACCTTTTCTCTGAGAACAACGTCTATAAGAATTCCGCTATATTGCAAATCCAGAGGAATATTGACGCCAAATGGTTTTCCCGTTAAATCCCTGGACTTTGATATTTGATCTTTGAGATTCTTTGATGGATCTCCATGCCTTTCCATCCCTGCCAATGGACTGATAACACCCAAGGCCCCGGCATTGGAAACTGCTACGGCAAGTTCGGCAGTAGCAAGCCAGAGCATACCCCCTTGAAAAATGGGATATTCAATTCCGAGAAGATCACAAAGACATGTTCTTTTCATCAGCCCTCCTCGGTGTACTGTCTATCAATTTGAGAGTGAGCCTACCTTTTTTTCTCCAATCTTTCCCAGCAAGGTAGCCCCGTTAAGATAGACCATCTCTTCTTGAGGATTTAGATTAACTACTTTACTGTTAAAGATTTAAAAAATGTGAAACCACCCTGTTAAAGGCAATTGGGTTCTCCTGAACTGGTATATGCGTAGCCTGGGGTATTTCTTTCCACTCAGCCTTGGGAATGACCTTGCACATCCTTTCGGCGTCCTCTCGAGATAAGAAAGGGCTCTCTTTTCCGCGTACTACCAGAGTGGGACAGGATATGTTTTTCATGAAGGGCCAAAGATCCTCAATAACGTAGCCCGATCGTTGAGATTGCTGAATCATTCTGATGTCGTCTCTTGGGACAAACTTTCCATCTGCCGTCTGCTTGAAACCATAACCCACCATTTGGTGACAGATTTCCCATGAAAGGTACGGATAGATAGCCTGGACTGCTCGTACTACCTCATCTAGAGAGTTGGCTTGAAGTGGAAGGTTCTCAATGAGATGCTTTAATGCTTCAGAAGCAAGTGGGCTGTTACCAGGACGGGCCTCAACGAGGACAAGTCTCTCTACATTCTGAGAAATGCAGGCAGTATAAAATAAGGCATTTCGTCCCCCCATTGAGTGGCCAATCAGAATCAGTCTTCTTAAGTTCAGGGCCTCTACAAAAGGGGCAATATCTACAAAGTGGTCGTCTAAGGTATAGGCAGCCTCCCTTGACCACTCACTTTCCCCATGCCCTCGTTGATCTAGAGCTATAACGTGAAAACGAGACCTAAAGCTTAAGGCAAAATCATCCCATGCGTGGGCGTGGGACAAGAAACCATGGAGAAGCAGCATCGGCTGATGGTCATAATCCCCCCAATCGAGATAATGTAACCGCAGCCTATTAATATCCAGATATTTGTCTTGCGGCTTCACAGCCCCCATTTTTTGTATCAATCAGACGACGCTATGGGTTTTGGTTCCTGAACTTCCATCTCCTTATCGCAACATAGCGGAGCACCGTCACCGGCTTTAGTACAGAGTATTTCAGTATTACACTCCTGGCAACGGTATCTCTTTCCAAGCTGACTCATTGTTTGTTACCTCCAAATATTACCTGCAGAACATTTAGGTTCAAGAAGACTACTTCTTCAGTTCCATCGGCTGACCGCAACAGTACAGCTTCCCGTCACCGCCGCGGGTTACAATGAACTCTGAACCACATTTCTTACACACATATCTTTTCCCAATTTCATTTGCCATCTTGACTGATAACCCCTTTAATTTTTATCGGTTTTGCCCAGCCATTGCAAAAATTAAGGCTGCCCATATTGCTCACGAAGCTCTCTCTTGAGAGCCTTACCCATAGGATTACGGGGTAAGGAATCAATGAAAATAACTGAGGCGGGTCGTTTAAACCCTGCCAACCGTGATCTACAGTACTCCATAATCTCTTCCGCTGTGCCATCTTCCCCTTTTTTCAACACAACGATAGCTCGGGGTTGTTGCCCCCATTCCGGATCAGGAACGCCGATTACCGCTGCTTCTTCAATTTTAGAATAAGAATAAAGCACATCCTCAACCTCTTCCGGAGAGATATTTTCGCCCCCTCGGATGATCATGTCATCACCACGACCCACCAGGTAAATATATCCCTCCTCATCCATCCAACCTATGTCACCCGTATGTAGCCAACCATCACTGGTAAGCAAATGTAAACTTTTCCCCTCGTTTCCCCAATAATCTGTTATGATTCGTGAGCCTTTGGCCACAATCTCACCTACCCCTAGAGGTGGCAATGAATTCCCATCTTCATCAATAATCTGCACTTCCACATCGGGCAATGGCCTGCCAATAGACGAAGTAAGCCTCTTCAACTTTTTCTCCCGCTCCTCTTTGGTACCTTTAATAATATGGTCATCAGGACCTAACATCGTGATTGTAGAAGCGGTCTCTGTCTGGCCAAAGGCATTGATAAACTTTACCCATGGCATCAAGTCGATCGCCTTTTTGATGACCTCAAAAGGCATGGGGGCAGCGCCATAAGTGATTACCTGAAGGCTCGTCAGGTCGTATCTCGTAAAGTCCGGATCATCGATAATCCTCTTCAGCATAGTTGGGACCAGCATCGCCCGTGTTGCCTGTTCTCTCTGAACGGTCTCCATCCACTCCTTTACCTCAAACTGACTCATCAACACCAGGGTTCGGCCACCGTACACAGCGGCCAGCACTGCCTGAATACCGGCCACATGATACAGGGGAACCGTGAGCAAGTTTTTCTCCTCTATCTCCGGACTGGCAGGTTCCACATTTTCCAAAACATAGACAACGAATGCACTGTGTCTTAATGGCACACCTTTGGGACGTCCGGTAGTGCCTGCTGTGTACATCAAGATCGTAATGTCCTCATCATCTATTTCGCAGATACACTCCCCGGAAGATGAGGAATCGATTATGTCCTCGTAATAAAGCATGCCCTCATTTCTACCCTCTATAGAGATGAGCTGCTTCACAGTGGGCAACTGAGGTAAGATAGTACTTATCAAATCTATATACCTGTTGCCCATCAACAGGACTTTAGCCTCGGCATTGGCAATCATATAACTCAATTCACCCGCCTTTGCCCTGAAATTCAGAGGAACAAGAATAGCCCCCAATTTGGTAACGGCATAGTATGATTCGATATACTGACTACAATTTACATGGATGATCCCCACCCGATCGCCCTTGCCCACCCCCAATTCGGACAGACCATTGGCCAATCTGTTGATTCGATCATTGGTCCGGGCATATGTCCGTCGTTTTCCTCCGAATACCATACAATCCCGCTCAGGGCATATGGCATGGGCTATACTTAAAAAATCCGTAGTATTCATTTCCTCCTCTTCCTCACAACATCTCTTCTTGCAGACCTCGTAAAACAGAATAGACTTTGCCTGAATTTTTCGGACACTTTTTTCTGCTTTCTCGACAAAATATGAAAGTTGAAAAATATATTTCTTGTAAAATCATCATACAGACCTCGTAAAAACTATTTCCTTATTGACTGCAACCTCTTCGTAATTGGTGTTTTGCTTATAAATTGGACACTAGCTCGGTCTGGGTTCAAAGGTTCAGGGTTCACGGTTTAAGGTTAATCGTTTCGGCATCCTTCATTTGCCGCTTTACACTTTTTATAACTTTTGAGAAAGTTAGTTTTAATTTCAGCTAAGAATCTTTAGGCACTTGTAACTTTTTGTGTAACCGCACAAGTTAGGAAAAGTGTAAACTACTTTTGATATTGCATGAAGGATGCCATCGTTTCTCGCCATTTTTCTTTATCATTGATTCCATTGAGTTAATACAATGGGAGTATCAACCTTTGAACCAACTCCTTGTTTAGAAACGGAGCTTTTTGTCAAAAATATTATTCCATTATCTGTTATAATTTACGAGGTCTGTCATATTACATGTCTATATATTCAGGGCGACTGTCCAATTTTCATGAGAAAGTATCGATTCTTTTGCATTATCAACAAGTTACAAAACATAGCAATTTTTAATTTACGAGGTCTGTCTTGTGGATTTGGATCAACTTTTTGTGCTGTCAGCTACCCTGGCCAGTAGCTAATACGACCTTAGACGCAATCTTTTTTTCCATATCCAGGCCTTCTTCAAGGGTAAGGTCTAATCCCCTGAGCACTGCCTGTTTCGCAGCTCTGACAGCAGTCGGAGCACAGTATGCGATCTGTTTCGCTATCGCCTCGGCGGTCTGCAGAAGCTCATCCCGCGGGACAACCTTATTGACCAGGCCAACTCTGCAGGCCTCTTCACCACTGATCCAGAGATTTGCGAGTAGCATTTCTAAAGCCTTTCCCTGCCCAACGACCCTGGGCAAGGTCTGGGTTCCGCCAGCAGCCGGTATGATGCCCAACCCCACTTCAGGCAAACCAAACCGTGTATCCTCTGAGGCTATTCTTATATCGCAACACAAGGCCATTTCAGTCCCTGAACCCAATACATATCCATGTAGCGCAGCGATGAGTGGTTGAGGGATATTCAAAAAAACTCCCCAAACATCCCGCTCCCAGCGCACCTGTCTAGCCTGTATAGGGGATGGTGCGGTGAGAAACTCACTCAAGTCCGCCCCTGCACAGAATGCCTTTTCTCCTGCTCCTTTCAAAATAGCAACCCTAACCTCGCTGTCATCTCTAATAGCGCCGAGAACTTGATATAGGTCATCTCTCATCTGAATATTATAGGCATTCAGAAACTGAGGACGATTGAGAGTGACGTAGGCTATACTGTCCCTCTTTTCATAAATAATAGTCGAAAAACCGCTCATGAGACCCCCCAAAATGACAACACCTTATCTTCCTTCAAACCGAGGGGTTTTATTCTCTCGAAAAGCTGTGACGCCCTCGGTGCGATCACTGGTTGTCTGCAGCAAAAAATAGAGATCACCCTCCAAACGTAGTCCCTGCTCCAGAGTCATATCCATCCCTTTATATATCGCTTCTTTAGTGTATCTTAAAGCGATGGAACCCCTGGAGGCCATCTCCTGAGCTATATCCATTGCCACTGCCATGAGTTCATCAGGGTGGACGATCCTGTTAATGAGACCAATCCGATAGGCCTCCTGGGCATCTATAATCTCTCCGGTGAGAATCATTTCCATGGCTTTACCCCTTCCCACCAAGCGTGATAATCGTTGAGTTCCCCCGTCCCAGGGGATCAGGCCTGTTGTAATATGAGGCAGCCCAAAACCAGCTGTCTCTATGGCGATTCTTATGTCACAGGCTAATATCAACTCCAAACCCTGTCCTATAGCGTCCCCGTTAATCGCTGCAATAACTGGTCGATCAAGTCTGGCAATAGGTGAAGCGATAGAACACACCTTTCTTTGCGATTCTTCGTTGACCTTCGAAACCCCTCCCAGCAAATCCGTTCCCATAGAGAATGAATGTTGTCCAGCACCAGTGAGAATTATGACCCGCGCTGCTTCGTCCGAGATGATCTCAGCACAAAGATCGGAAAGTCGGGCCATTTTTGCCGCCTCGTTACCAAGGCTAATCATATTGATAACCACCACATGTTCTTTCTTTTGAAGGGTAAGGGTCTCATAGGACATAAAATCCTCCTCGGTATCTCAATATTCTTGTAGGGTATCTACATGCCAACAGGATACTTAATATTGCAAAAAGTAACAGACCACCACTTGTAGAAAAGGCAATATCATGGCTACCGGTCTTATCAATGACAACTCCAGCCCAAAAGGTTCCCAAGTCACCTCCCACCGAAGGGCTCGTGATGAGAAAACCGAGTATCGCTCCTATAGATTTTACCCCAAAGATTTTTGCAGGAAGAACAAGTTTAGATTACCTATACCCTATCCTATCTTCCCTTTCCTCCAATTCCTTATTCTTTCTTATCGCCGGGGCTAAAGCAGTTCTCCTATCTCACAGTACAAATCCTACCAGTACAAACATACCTGCGAGTATTACATAGAGGAGACTGGACATACTGTCCATCCTCTGGTCTAATTTTTTCTCCAGATGCTGTATTTCCTCCATCTTAGAAAGCAATGTCAAAGATTAAATTCTATTTTCCAGGGCTGCCCCCTTTATTACCTCAGACAAGGCGACAAAAGATTGTCGATGTTGCGCCGATAAACGCCTAAACCCCGGCCTGGAAACTCCCAATTTGGAACCGGAAGATCTCAAACCGTCTAATCGTTTCAGCTTCTGTTCCGGGCGACTCACTTCTCAGCAGCGCAGTAAACCTCTTTTGTGACTCCGCATCGGTATAATAAGAAACTACTACTCGGGGGTTGATGAGTTTGGCTATTTGCACGGCGTTTTTCAGAGAGGTCCCCGAATATAACAGTATATCAGGCTTGTATGTTTCTCTCAGTCTCGCCATTTCTGGGAAGCATTCGCTGTCGCTAGGGTGATAGATCGTGATTCCACTTTCGGTTGAGATTACAAAGGATAACGGCTGATTAGCCGAGTGTTCACAGCGCTCGGCATGAAGTTCAAAGTCCCTGGCAGCAAAGGAGTCTCCAACATTTAGAATCTTGGTCTTCGCCCCTGAAAGTCTCTGGGCAACGAAAGCAGTCGACAAGACCAAGGCACCTATCTTCTTTTGCAAACTCCTCACTAACTCCGGGGCAAAATGGTCAGAATGCTCATGAGTGATCACGAGCAAATCTGCGTGGATGTGCTCCTCCAAGCTAATCATCACCGGATCGAAAAATACAGTTGCGCTTGGGGTCTTAATCATAATGCCAGAATAAGAGTTGACCCATGCTAAAGCTACCTCCCCCGGAGATACCTTGAGGTCAAGAATTTCCCTGAAGCCCACAGTCTATTTGGTCCTCATATAGCGCTCATCCCGTTTGTGAAATCCTGCTTTTGCCCCTTCCCCCTTTCGATTCTTTACAAAATTCCACTCGCCTGACTCGTAGCGCAAGTTCGTGAATAGAGTATGCGTTAAGTATCCCTGTAGCCATCCCGAGGTTAAGCCCATAACATCTAATATCATATGATTGGATGCTTTGCCAATGGCAATGCCATCCTTGGGGAGAAGGGTAATTTGCTTCGCCACCTCTTCCACTTCCTCCTCCAGTTTGTCGGGGAGCACCACCTTGGTGGCCCACCCAATTCTTTCCGCTTCTATTCCGTTTATGGCTTCTCCAGTTAGGCACATCCACCTTGCTTTTTTGTAGCCCAGCGTTTGGAACAAAGGTATTAAGTTTATGCCGCTCCCGGAAAACCCCAATCGTTGCTCGGCGTGAGATATGTGCGCATCCTCACTAACAATGGCTATATCACACATTTCTGCGATCGCGGCTCCTTCACCGATACAATGTCCATGTACCTGGGCTATGGTTACCCTGGGATGCAGAAGCAGCTTTTGATGTACTGCCAGCCAGTGTCTATCGGTCTGGAGTCTGGCTCTCTGGCTGGGACGCCTCTTGCCAGGCTCCTTATCCCACTCCTCATATACCTTGTAAATCCGCTCCAGATCATGACCGGCACAGAACGAGCGCCCCGCTCCCTTTATTATGAGAGCCTTAAGATCATCGTCACCCTCGGCTTCATCCAGCGCGGCGCTAAAGTCATCAAGAAGTCCCCCGTCACCGACAAAGTCCATAACATTCAATTTATCCGGTCGGTTTAGAGTGAGCCTGGCGATCTCCCCCTCTTTTTCGTAAATAACGTACTTATAGTCCATGGTTACCTCCCTTTTTTGATAACTGTTCAGCCACTAAGGCACAAAGAACCAAAGGTTAATAAGGGACGAGGTCAAAATAATTTACCCATTTGTGCATCTCATCTTCAGGCCATCTTTGCCCGATCTTCAAGCACAAAATCCTCGAAATAGGTCAGACTATTCCTGCGGTTTTGCGCTTTCAGATCGAACAAATCTAACCTAAATCTGAGCGCCAACTTGAGGAAGTTATTCCGG
>DAOWME010000148.1 GCA_030643245.1 Deltaproteobacteria bacterium | reverse complement strand
GTGCGGCCTTGCTCAGAGAAAAAATTGCTCATTTCTGAATTGGAAACCAACTCGTGCCCTTTTCTCAAGAAGTCCATTTCTGGATGGAAACTCGCTAATTTAAAATATAGATATTGACAAGTATTCCAAATACTATAAGGGCAATTGTTGCTGCGACAAAGGACCAGACGACAAGTTTTGTCTCCGCCGGCACCCAGGGTTCTGGCCCCTCAAATATGTCTTCGGCCTCATATCCCCCGCCAGTCAAGGATCCTGTCCCGTATGTTTCCTGTTTTTTCTCTCTTTCCATCTCTATCCCCTCTTTGTTTTCTCGAAGAACCTGATCATAACGATCTTCCTTAGGGGCGAGGCCGAAATAACTTCCTCAAGTTGGCGCTCAGATTTAGGTCAGATTTGTTCGATCTGAAAATACAAAACCACAGGAATAGTCTTATCTATTTCGAGGATTTTGTGTTTGAAGATCGGTCAAAGCCTGTCCTCGACCCCGATCGGGGGATGGCCTGAAGATGAGATGTACAAATGGGGAAGTTATTTCGGCCTCGCAGCTAAAGGATGACTTCCTTTATTTTTAGTTGTTTTATGATCTCACCATCGTATCCTAGTTCCCTAAGGATCTCCTCAGTGTGCTCTCCCAGACGGGGTGCCGGACGTCTGATTATTCCGGGTGTCGCTGAGAGTCGAATTGGGAACCCTGGAACCTTCAACATGCCCATCTCTGATTCCATCTTTACTAATGTGCCGCGTGCTTTAACGTGGGGGTCTTCCACAACTTCACTTATAGTGTTGACAGGGGCATACGGTATGCCGTGCGGGTCAATCTTTTTTATCATCTCTTCCCTGGTAAACTGTTTAACCCTTTCCTGGACAATCTGAACAAGAGCATCCCTGTTCTGTAGCCTGCTTGATACATTATCAAACCTGGGATTATCTAATAATTCATCCAACCCAACTTCATTGCAGAAATCATTAAATGCTTTATCGTCCGAAACACCTATGAAAAGAGGTTTGTCCTTGGTGTCGAAGACTTGATAAGGTGTTGCAAATTCATGGCCGGAAGCGAGTCTACGCGGATTATTGCCGGTCATAGCATAGTGTGCGAACCAGAAATCCATCCACGAGATACCCGTGTCAAAAAGCGAGACGTCGATAAACTGTCCCTCGCCTGTTTTATCCCGCGCTCGGAGGGCCATCAGCATTCCGATCACGGCAAACATTCCGGTGCCATAGTCGATAGGGGACGCTCCTATTCTTACATAGCCACCGTCCGGTTCGCCGGTAGCCGCCATAAGGCCGCATTCAGCCTGGCTGCAAACATCGTAACCGGCTCGCTGCTTGTATGGCCCATCTTGGCCGTAGCCGGACAGTGAACAGTAAATAATACCTGGATTAGTGGCCTTGACGGTCTCATAACTGAGGCCCAGCTTACCTATGGTACCGGGCGTATAGGATTCCAAGAATATATCTGCGTCCTGTGCCAGCTTTAGGACAACATCTCTCCCTTCGTGGGTTTTCAGGTTAACGGCGACACTCCTCTTGTTACGATTGATTATGAGTGACCATGCACCCCCGAGAACGGGTCGAAAGGCATCACCCTTCAACGGCTCAACCTTTATTACATCTGCGCCCATACTTCCCAAGAGCATCGTACCAAAGGGGCCTGCGGCAGATTGAGAAAGATCGACAACCTTAACCTTTTCCATGGGTAACATAATTTCCACTCCTCAGATAACTGTATCAGCCACATTTGACAAGAACACGCTCACACATCAGGGTTTTTCAATCATGCTTTTACGATAATTTGTAGCTCATAATTCAGTTTCATAATTTATGATCAATAGTAATACCATATCGATCTGTATTGTGATGTATCCTCACCTATTGCTTCCAATTTTTTGAGATAGTCATAAATCGAAATGTCTGTGTACATATATGTGTCAACTAATGAGAGCTTCTTTTCCCATGGGTGAAACTCATAGAGTCTTCGTCCATCGGGAAATATGGAGATCACGTCGTGGTGTTGGGAAGCCTTTAGATAGTTTTTCCCAAGTCCCGGAACGTTAAAGACAATTTCATCCGTACGGACTGTTCCGGGCATGAGCCGGGCTTCTTCTTTCTGTTCCTGAAGGAGCCTGGCGATTGGCACCCGGAAATCATCCGTCTCTTCCTTTCCCTTTGTATTGAAAGTATAGTAAGGTGTGATACCTGCAAGCCGCAGCTTGTGGCGCAAGGCGGCAGCTTCAAATTTTCGGGAGTTATAGAAGGTGTAAACGAGCTGGTTATATACTTCGATGCCGTAGCGGCGAAATTTCTGAACAGCTCCCATGGACTGGGGCGTTATTTCATAGGCATGCTCAAAATGGGTGATTATGACGAGTTCTCTTTTCCCGGGATTATGAAATCGATTAATCCGCCTCACGAGTGAATCCGTTATTCTTTGGGGAAGGGTTACCGGTGTGCGTGTCCCGATCCTGATCCTTTCAATGTGTTTTATGCGCGAAAGCTTCGATAACAGCCTTTCGAGTTTATCATTAGACAGGAGCAGGGGATCTCCACCCGTGATAAGCACTTCATTAATCTCCGGGGTGTTTGCTATCCACTGCACTGCATTTTCAAGCTTTTCTTTTGGCAGTGCGGCATAGGACGAATGGACATCTTCTATTTCCCAGTTCCTCTGGCAGTATACACAGATCTGGGGACAGGTCATAATCGGCTTGAGAATCACGATCATGGGGTACCGCCGGGTGATGCCTTCGATGGGCGATGTATCCCGCTCAAGCATGAAATCCATTGATGAGACTGAACAAACTCTCTGGCTTTTCACTCGTTCAACATAATGCAAGGATGGAATGACCTGTGCGCGCACGCCGGTGTCCCTGTTTCCGCCCGGTTGATAATCGAGTAGAGACAGGTAATAAGGAGTGATGCCGAAAGGGATTTTGTATTCCCGTGCGCGCTTAACCGCCTCGTATTCATCATCCGTCAACTTGACGAGATCTCTCAGCGTGTCCGCATCTCTTATAGTGTGGCGCGTGTGCCATTTCCACTTTTCCCACTCGAGTTCGGTTGCACGGAAATATCGCAATATCCTCAATTTATTAAGACTTCGTCTGCGAATAGCATCATTATCCAAGCCGTACGGATACCTGTCGATAAAATCTCGCGCGGTCCTGGCCATTTCCGACAGGTCGTCAGACCTTAATCTTGCTGCCTCTCTTCCCTCCTGCCCGAGAAAAGCAGGGATTCCATCAGAGTAGACACCTGTTTTACCGACAACACCCCTGAGCAGATTCTCAAGTTCCGCCAGGAATCCCGGGCCTATCCCCCGTGTGTCTTCCAAATCGTCTTTGTGCAATAGATCATCCATGTGCTGAAGCAGGCTGTAGCCTGCGAGTCTCTCACTTCTCGTAGACAGAATATTTTTGAAAACACCGATGGCATCACGGGTCAATACCCACTCAAGGGGTGGGATCGATGGGTTATCCTCAAAGGTGGCGATCAGCATATCTGAAAGAAATTTCCTGATTTTCCCTCTCTTGGTTTCAACGGAATCCGACGAAAGCAAAATTTCTTTTAATGCCGGGGTGTGGCCTAGTATGCCTAACAGTCTTTCCCGAACTTCTTTTTCCCCCATATTCCTCCTTTATTAATGTGTGTATCCTAAAGAGTCCCTTATCCTGCATATATTAGAGATTGAGGAACCATCGCCACTTTTACGAATGGTTGCCTTGCAGGTTTTTGATATACATTGTATTGATGCGCTATGGACTCTTACGCTGTTTCCTGTGCAAAATGGCAATACTACCGACAGCAAGCACACCGAAAGTACCTAAGGCCTTTCGTACTTGCTTGCTTTTTTTATTTCCTGTTGCGCAGTAAGCTGCAAAGTGTTCACAGTTATTGAAGACAATAGAGTATCTCTCTTCTCCGAGGAGATCTCTTGTTCTCTTTACGATTTCACTGCGGAGAAGGCGTTTCTTGTAATCGTGTCGTCTCAGTGTTCCACCACCGAGAAATTTTTCCAAACTGGTTTCTCTTACAATCGCATCCCTTTTTTCCTTCTTGCCCACTCCTCTATAATGTATGACCTTGTCGTCACCGACGTAGATTCCATGATGCGAATAGAAAAGCCCGTGTCTCCTAACATGGATATGGTCGCCGGGCTGTAATTCTTTTTCAGACAGTCCCATTTAATAATCCCTTTTCGTCGGTTTATCTCGCCATTTCGCGATATAAGCGCCTGATTCTTCCCGTATGAGGTTAATACACAAAAGGCATGCTAGGAAGAGTTCTGTATAGAATACAGATTACCAGAAAGGGAACGGTTGGTCAAGACAAGCAGCGTCAAAACACCATCGGCAATAATGGAAAGGCATGTTACTTAAGTGAATCCCAAAAGATCTGATCGCGGTGATCTATAGTACCCTTGCTTTTGTTATTGACTATAGTCTTCTTTCTTTGATAACATTATTTCAAACAGTGAGGGGAAAATACCTCCATGACTTCCTGATACTTTGGCCGAAGATAGAACCAAGCCCGAAAAATCTAAGTTGGGGTCAATATGGCTGAAACAAGAGCTACCATACATGTCAGAAAGGAAAGACAATGAACTTTAAGAAGAACATCTTGTGCATCGGTGCTGGTTATGTTGGCGGTCCCACAATGGCTATGATTGCGTCTAAATGTCCCCTGTATAAGGTTACGGTGGTTGACATAAACAAGGATAAAATCCGCGAATGGAATAGTGATAACCTTCCCATATATGAGCCAGGGCTTGACGAGCTCGTAAAAAAAATCCGCGACAAGAACCTTTTTTTCTCTACTGAGACGGATAAGCACATCAGAGAAGCGGATATTATTTTCGTCTCTGTCAATACCCCCACTAAGACGTTCGGACAGGGAGCCGGCAAGGCGGCTGATCTTCAATACTGGGAGAAAACGGCCAGGCAGATTCTTGCTAACTCGACCGGCAGTAAGATCATCGTTGAAAAATCGACTCTTCCTGTGCGGGCCGCAGAGGCCATGGATCGAATACTCAACACAAAGAATGACAATATCCACCTTGAGGTTGTATCCAATCCGGAATTCTTGTCCGAGGGAACGGCCATCGCGGATCTCGAAAATCCTGACCGTGTCCTAATTGGGGCAAAGCAGACCCCTGAGGGGATAAGCGCCGGAAAGGAGATCGTAGAGATCTATAGCCATTGGGTTCCTCGAGAAAGAATCGTCGAATCCAATGTTTGGAGTTCAGAGCTTTCTAAACTAACTGCCAACGCTTTCCTCGCACAGAGGATATCATCCATCAATTCCATCTCTGCCCTGTGCGAGAAAACCGAAGCTGACATTGATGAAGTGGGTCATGCAATAGGGATGGACTCGAGGATTGGTCCCAAGTTCTTGAAAGCCAGCGTTGGGTTTGGTGGTTCATGTTTCAAGAAGGACATTCTTAACCTCGTGTATATCAGCCAAAGCTATGGTCTTACCGAAGTGGCCGAATACTGGGAATCGGTGGTCAATCTCAATGAGTGGCAGGAGAGGAGATTTATCCAGAACATGGTCAGCAACATGTTCAACACAATTGCAGGCAAGAAGATCGCTCTTTTCGGTTTTGCCTTTAAGTCCAACACAGGAGATACTCGTGATTCACCTGCTATTTACATTGCCAGGGGATTGGCAGAGGAGAAGGCCCAGATTACTATCTCTGATCCCGAAGCCTTGGCAAATGCGAAAAAGGATTTAAGTGACATGGAAGAGAATATAATTTACGAGAGAGACCCTTACAAGGCGGCCGAAGGGGCACACGCGATCGCAGTTCTGACGGAATGGGATCTGTATCGGAATCTAGACTATAAACGTATCATGAGGTCCATGGTTCAACCCGCTTTTATCTTCGACGGCCGGAATATTTTGGATCACAAAAAGTTATTTGACCTTGGCTTCAACGTATTCGCCGTAGGCAAAGCGCCCATGAAACAATTTTGACATATCCTGCGTCCTCATCCCTCAAGTCCTCTCACCAAGGGAAGAAAGCCATTTGTCAGCGTCTGTCTGCTCTCTTATAGTTAGTGCCCATTCATAAATGGACTTCTTGAGAAAAGGGCACGAGTTGGTTTCCAATTCAGAAATGAGCAATTTTTTCTCTGAGCAAGGCCGCACGACGGTTTGCGCCGAGGCCACATAATCGTACGTCGCAGGCGGAAACCGGAGGAGAACGCAGCTCAGGGGAAAAAGGGCCATTTCTGGATGGAAACTAGTCAACAGCATTGGGTGTGTGGGGTGCTCGATTATATTATTGACACGCTAAGCCACATCTGATAGTAAGTTTGTGAATAACTATTCATGAACCCATAGGAGGAAGGAGGAAAATATGAAATTTGGAGACGTCTTGTATGAGAAAAAGGACAGAGTCGCTCTACTCACTCTCGATGACAAGGCAAAGCTGAATGCCTTGAGCGCCGGGATCAGACAGGGCCTCAAGGAAGGCTTTGAGGAGGTGGAGAAGAATCCGGATGTGAAGGTGGCGGTGATCACGGGGGCTGGAAAGACCTTTTGTGCGGGAGCAGACATCTCCGGGTTCAGTTTTGAACCGGTCGATATTGTGAACTTCCTGGGAGATATCTTCGATGCATTGACTATAGGGGAGAAGGTATCTAAACCTGTAATCGCTGCAGTAAATGGTCTGGCGTTGGGTGGTGGTTTGGAACTGGCCATCAGTTGTGATATTATAATCGCTTCAGAAAAGGCCAAGTTCGGTGTTCCGGAGATAAATCTCGGTCTGCTTCCCGGTTTTGCGATAGTTCGCCTCCATGAGCTTATCGGCAGATCCAAGTCAAAAGAGATGATGATGACCGGTGACCCTATACCAGCCGAAGAGGCACTCCGCCTTAACCTGGTAAGCAAGATCGTCCCCCACGAAAATCTCCTTGATGAGGCTATGACCATGGCAAGAAAGATCGCTGAAAAGCCGGCTATTGCCATCCGTTTGGCAAAATCCTCAGTAAACAGGCATATTCATGGAGAGGAAATTGTCTACGCAAGTGACAGCATGCCCTTTCTGTTCGCAACAGAAGATGCCAAAGAGGGAATAACCGCGTTCCTCAACAAGAGGAAACCCGAGTTCAAAGATAGATAGTGTACATCCATAAGGGACGGGGCCGAAATAACTTCCTCAGATTGGCGCTCAGGATGAGGAAGTTATTTCGGCCCCGTCCCTAACTGGGCGCTAACAAATTTCCGGATCAGAAATGAGCAATTTTTCGCAAGATCAAGGGATTGTGAGGGGCAGAATAATCCTGGTGGAATATGCTCCGCATCCCACGGGGCAGGTGGAGAGATTATGGGAAAGCGCCACTTTCAGATGAAAGTAGATAAAGGAAAAATTTTGGACCTGTGCAGTTGAGCAGGATTGCGTTAAGCGCCGGCTGCTTGCTTCGTTTGCTTCTTATACGTAAGGACCTGGCCAACTTTTAAAATAGACATACGAGACTTTTCATCCCATTAC
>DAOWME010000256.1 GCA_030643245.1 Deltaproteobacteria bacterium | reverse complement strand
GCCATGGGACGAAATCAGGCCTTTAAGCTCCTCAACCCGTTCATCGCTGAGAAGGGTACAGTTCCGATAAGCGTATACCTTTCCGGTGGCAGTGTATTTTAGTTCTCCGAATTTATGGAAGGGCAATAAAGAGATCTTCTCCACTGCGGGTCCCAGCGTTATCACAAACTCGCATAGTTTTTCCAGTTCTTCTTCCTGATCATTGAAACCTGGGATTATAGGGCACCGAATCCACACCTTTACCCCGGGTTTTTTCACGGTCTTCAACAGGTTCTCCAGGATAGGCTCATTGGGCACGCCGGTGGCTTCTCTGTGCTTAGCTGAATCCATATGTTTTACATCATAGAGAACCAGATTCGTATAGTTCAGTATATCATCCAAGACCTCCCACCTTGCGTAACCTGTGGTATCGAGGGCAGTGTGTATGCCTTTCTTCCTGGCTTTTTGCAACAAGGCCAGGGTAAACCGCCACTGGACCAGGGGATCGCCTCCGGAGATGGTCATGCCTCCCCCGGTCCTGCGGTAGTAACTTGAATCCTTCGCCACTTCTTCGATTACTTCATCCACGCTTTTATGTTCTCCGGCAACCTCTATTGATTTGGAAGGACAAACTTCGGCGCATTTCAAACAGTAATCGCACTTCTCCCAGTCAATAACCCTCAAACCCTCCGCTAGGGAGATCGCTCCTTGCGGGCATATATCCGCACACTTACCGGACTTGATGCATTTGATATCCCTCGTAATAATCTCCGGTAAGAGTCTGATTGACTCAGGGTTCTGGCACCACGGGCAGTTAAGGGCGCAGCCCTTCAGGAAGACCGTGCTTCGTATTCCGGGCCCGTCATGGATAGAAAACCGTTGGATGTTAAAGACGATTCCCCGATCGTTGTTCAACGATAGAAGGTCCTTTTTACCTTCTTTCATCTTGATTCCGTTGCTCTGCAAAGGGGCTCCTTTCCGGTAACGGCCCAGCGGTAGCGTTTAGAAACTATGCTCGGTCCTGCAAATGATGCTGTCCTGGGTTTCCTTCGGCAGATCAACGAAATGAGCGCTGTAGCCCGCTATCCTGACCTGGAGATCAGGGTGACTTTCCGGATCTTTCTGGGCCTCTCTCAGGGTCTCACTGCTGACCACGTTGAACTGAATATGAGGAATGGTCATCTTCTCAAACCATTCTCGCAGATATTCGGAAAATAGTTTCTTGTTCTCTCCTTCGAGGAACGAAGGCATAAAGCGCTGGTTAAACAAGCCCGTATAGAGAAAGGGTACCTTGCCGACCGAATTGAGGACCGCCGTAGGGCCCTTCTTGTCGGCCCCCGCTGAAGGGGAGCAACTGCCATCCGCGATATAGTCGCTCATCATCCTTCCGTCCGGTGTAGCGCCAATACCAAAAGCCATTGCCTGATAAGCAATCACCGAACTTCCGTCGAATGTACACGGGTTGCCCCATGCGTCTTTGGTCTTTTGAGCGGTTTCCCAGAATTTCTTCTTGACTTTCACCGCCCACTCATCAGCATAGTCATCGTCATTACCGTGCTTAGGCGCATTGATAAAATCCTGTCGCATTTCCTCGTAACCGTCCCAGTTGGATTTTAAGGCACTGAGGAGTTCGTCCATAGTATACTTCTTTTCATCGAAAACCAGTTTCTGGATGGCTGCCAGCGAATCAGCGATATTCACGTGGCCCAGTGATATAACATTGAGGTAGCTGTCAAACTCCTTGTTATATTTGTAAATGTCATTGCCGTTCTCCAGCGTATCATCAAGCATCA
Organism: Deltaproteobacteria bacterium; assembly: GCA_030643245.1. Lineage (GTDB taxonomy): Bacteria > Desulfobacterota > UBA8473 > UBA8473 > UBA8473 > JAUXHQ01. The sequence continues at coordinate 1,857 of DAOWME010000256.1, read as the reverse complement.
GTGAATTGAGAGGGTCTGCGTTGTAATCCATGACTGTCTGATGCCCTATATTGTGAGAAAGGGCAGCAATCTTTATATAGAAGTCCGTTTGCTCACACGTGGCATCGAGCAATTCGTCAGCTGACTTCATTTCTCTGGGGTCCTTGGTTACCGGTCTTTCCATGAGATCTATTCCTCCTTTCAATGTCATTGGCCGCGGATAATCAGGCCTGGTGAATTACTATTCGGTAAAGGCATCTTTCCCCTGGTAAAGGGCATACTCCATCATCTTGGGCGCTGCCATAATACTTATTGCTGGGAAGAAACCCGAATCGAGCGGTTTGCCCGTACAGGTCATGGCCACACACCCGGCTGCCTGGGTCCTCTTTGCGTCTTCCAGGGAATAACCACGCATCAAAGCCCATCTCTCCAGCAGCTCTTCGTTGAAGATGGCCGGGTGGCCTGTCCCACAACGGGCCAGTTCAATAACCCTTTCCACCACATCAGGGCTTACATGGCGGTGATAACGAAACATGATAGGGGGTTGGTTAACCCGAACATCGGCCAGCGCTTCCAAAACCAGGCAGGTCAAATCATTCGATGCATCCTCTCCGTTTTCTTTGGAACCGCCGATGTTGGCGGTGTAAAATATCTCGCCGCCGGACGTTAAGGTAAAGGTTTGAGGATGTTCGGCATAGGCGCCCACTTCCTCAACCTTGAGCATCCAGCATTCTATCATCTCTAATGCCTTAGCCCTGGTCATCCGTCCCTCTTTCATGTCTTTTTCATAGTAAGGCCACCATACCTGGTCAAGCCTGCACCCTGAACCATTGCCCGGTATGGCAAGAAATCTGCAAACCACTTCATTGAACCAGAAAAACTGAAGCGCTTCATGGAAAGTGCGGGGCGGGTTCGCCGGTACCCGGTCGCAGATTGCTGCAATTTCCCCCAATTCCTTTTTCCGGGCCGGGTCCTGTTCCTTTTGAGCCTGATCCCTTGCCAGTTCAGCGTGCCTTTCCGCAAACCTGATCAATGCCTTTCCTGACTTGACCATGGCATTCCATGAATTCTTTTTATGGATATAATCAGCAGGAGATATTTCGAAAAGTTTACTCTCCAGCTCCTCAAGCTTTGCCTCCGCCTTCTCAATCCTTGCCTTTATCCCGTCGTTGAAGAGCTTCTCGTAATCATAGTCCATCAACGTGCGTCCAGTATTCCATAGATTTGCATAAAAACACGGATTGGTTGGTGATCGGTATACATAGGGTGACAGTTCTTCCGGTAGAACGGACTCTACCAGATATTCCTGGGATTTGTCCTTCCAATATTCATAGATCTCATCAAGCATCACTTTTTTGTCTTCCTGCGCAACCATATGCTTAAAACCGGTTTCCAGTGCCTCAGGTATGTAGGATACAGAAATCTCCGGATACCACCTCACCTCCTCGGGGGCACTGTTCGGGTCACCGACAATAAGCTCTCCAGGTTTGATGAAGATGGGCATCTCTTCGCACAACCGGGCCACAGCTTCTGCCTTTCGTAATACAATCGGCTGTCCTTCCGTGTCTTTAAAGGCTTGGGTAACGATCCTTGCCCTATCAACATCAAGCTTCACATCTTTCCGAAAACTGACCACCCCCAACCCACTAATGACCTCACTCCAGTCCTTTATTACCACCGCCTTTGAGTAACACTTATCCCTTAGCTCAGCAACCCTGGGTGTGCAACCAAACCCCCACTCATAGGGCTTGGCCTTTTTTGATCTATCCTCAAATGAAACGGCGCCTGGTTTTGGAATTGCCTCTGCCATGATAATGGTCCTCCTTTCATGTTATAAGTTAAAGTGGGCATCTTTCATGATGCCTCATAAAGTAATGC
>DAOWME010000170.1 GCA_030643245.1 Deltaproteobacteria bacterium | reverse complement strand
AGGGACGTGGCCGAAATAACTTTCTCAAATTGGCGCTCAGATTTAGGTTAGATTTGTTCGATCTGAAAATACAAAACCACAGGAATAGTTTTGCCTATTTCGAGGATTTTGTGTTTGAAGATCGGGCAAAGATGGCCTGAAGATGAAATGCATAGTTGGGGAAGTTGTTTCGGCCACGTCCCTTAGAATTGCTGATTTCTAGATGGAAACTTGACTAACTTCTCGAATGAATGTATTATAATCGGCACAGGTTAAAATCTGCTTTAGCCGCTGTTGTCCCCCTTGTTTCGTATGCTCGCCTTGCACTAGCGCCTATCCGCAAATGAGATATTTTGTCAAGTAAGATGAAGATATTACCCACAGGAATACGCGATCCATTTGTCACCAATGCTTGGCGCAGAGTTCTCGTTTGTATTCATCCAGAAATGAGATATTTTTTGCAAGGTCAAGGAAGACGAAGATTTTGACCGCAGGAATACATTGGGTAAGTAGGGGCACATTGCAATGTGCACTTACATCTGAGTCTGACCTGTCTGCGTGCTACGCACAGGCAGGCGCAGAGATCGCGGAAAATAGCCCTTTATGGATGGGCACGAGTTCACAACGGGCAACAAGGAACAAACGGCCGGAAAGCGGGAGAGAAAAAAAGGGTTTCACTCATTTAAATTGTCGAGGTAAAGAAACTAATGAGTCTGAAAGTAAAAGGCATAAAGAAGGCCTATTTCCATAAACCTAAAAGGGTAAAGACTTGGTCCAACTTATCTATTAAAGAGTCGTACACCCCTGAAGACTTAAAGGATACGGACTACAATAGGGATATCGGTGATGTGGGAGAGTATCCCTATACGAGGGGTATATTCCCCAATATGTACAGGGGCAGGATTTGGAGTATGCGCGAGATCAGCGGGTTCGGGTCAGGGACAGATTCCAATGAGAGGCTCAAATACCTTATAGATATTGGTGAGACCGCATTAAACATCATACCCGACAACCCAACACAGATGGGTATAGACTCGGACCACCCGTTGGCTGAAGGTGATGTGGGCGTCCAGGGAACGGCAATAGATTCACTCAAAGACATGGAGGACTTGATTGAGGGTATCCCACTAGATGAAGTTAGTTTCATGTTCAGCAGTCCCACCATTGCAGTATATGCCATGTATATTGCAACCGCCGAGAAAAAGGGTTACGACATATCGAAATTGAGGGGAACCTTCTCTAACGATCCCATAGGATACGTTTTGTTTGGGAATCACACTTTGGATCAAAAACCACCGTCTATGACACTCAAACTGGCCGTGGATGTCATTGAGTACTGCGCAGAGAATATGCCCCTTTGGAATCCGATCAATGTAAACACATACAGTTTAAGGGAGACCGGGGTGGGCGCAGCTGAGGAGATGGGGTATTCCTTCGCCACGGCAGTGGAGTACATGGGAGAGGCATTAAGGCGAGGGGTGGATATAGACCATGTTGCCCCTAAAGTTGCCTTCACCTGTAACGCCCACATAGACCTCTTCGAAGAGGTTGCGAAATTCCGGGCAGCGAGGAAACTCTGGGCGAGGCTGATGAAGGAAAGGTTCGGGGCAAAGAACCCAAAATCATGGAAGTTCAGGTTCCATACCAATACTTCGGGCTGTTCCCTCGTGCTTCAACAGCCTTTGAACAATGTGGCACGGGTCGCTTACGAAGCATTGGCGGCCGTTCTGGGTGGTACTCAATCATTACAGACGTGTTCTTATGATGAACCTATCTGTCTACCCACGAAAGAGTCACAGATGATCGCCTTGAGGACGCAGCAGATCTTGGCAAATGAGGTGGGCGTGTGTAATGTGGCGGATCCGCTGGGAGGGTCATATTATGTGGAGTCTCTTACTAACAGGTTGGAAAAAGAGATTCTGAAGGCAATGGGAGAAGTGGAAGAAAAGGGTGGTATGGTTGCCTCTCTGCAGAGTGGATGGATACTGGAAAAGATAACGGATATAGCCTATCAGTACCAAAGGGAAGTGGACAATAATGAAAGAATAATCGTAGGGCAAAATGACTATAAGATACCTAAAGAAGAGGAAAAGGAGGGTCATCTGCCTATACACCGGATATCCCTTGATTCTGCTAAGACTCAAATAGAGAATATAAAAGAATTGAAGCGTTCGAGGGATATGAATTCGGTTGGGAAATCCTTGGACACCTTGTACAGGAAGGCGGAAAAGAGGGAGGGGAACCTGATCCGTCCAATAGTTGAGGCAGCGAGAGCTTACGCAACATTAGGTGAAATCATGGGAACCATAAGGATGGCCTATGGATTCAACTATGACCCCTTTAGGGAACTGGAAAGTCCTTTTCATAATGCGCAAGGCCTTAAATAAGGGACGGGGACGAAATAACTTCCCCGATAAAATCGCTGCGAAGGTGGGAATCCAGTATTTCTGGCTACTTCGGCGCTTCTAGATTCCCGCCTTCGCGGGAATGACGGTCATCTTTGCGACATTACATAGATGACACGACACTAGCGCCCATCCATAAATGAGCTTTTGAGCCGCGATGTTTTCCCCCCATGAATACTCGCCAACATCGATTTTTCATGTACGGTGTTGGCTTTTTTGTTGAAGGAGGTAGACTGTGAACAGACTGTCGTTGTTGATCCTTGTCGTTATCTTTGCCGTGTCATCCTTTGCTCCGGCACTTGCAGGGGAAAGGCTGAAACTCTCCACTACTACCAGCACTGAAAATTCCGGGTTGCTCTGCGCCCTTCTCCCACCTTTTGAAGAGATGTTCGACATAAAGGTGGATGTCATTCCTGTTGGGACAGGGAAGGCTTTGAAGATAGCAGAGACCGGGGACGTGGACGTTACCCTGGTTCATGCCCGCTCTCTGGAGGACAGGTTTGTAAAACAGGGTTACGGCGTAAACCGAAGGGAAGTTATGTACAATGACTTCGTGATCATTGGATCGAAGTCGGACCCCGCTGAGGTGAGGAAGGCAAAGACTGCTGTTGAAGCCTTCCAGCGGATTGCCGGGAGACAATCGATGTATATATCCAGAGGGGATAACTCGGGTACACATGTAAAGGAGTTGGAGATATGGAAAAGAGCCTCTAAGAGGCCATCGGGAAGCTGGTATCTGGAAGCGGGGAAAGGTATGGGGGCGGTATTGATCATGGCTCATGAGAAGAAGGCATATGCTCTAACCGATCGGGGCACCTATCTGGCCCTCTTGGGAAGCAATAAGATCGATCTTCCCATCCTCTTCGAGGGTGACCCTGTCCTTTTCAACTCTTATGGGATAATCGCCGTCAACCCAGCAAAACACGCTCATGTAAATTATGTCAAGGCCATGGCCTTAATTGGTTGGGTAACCTCGCGGGCCGGGCAGAAAATTATCAAGGAATTTGGAAGGGACAGGTTTGGAAAGCCCCTGTTCATTCCCCTGGCTATACCCAACCCTTGAGAGTCATGGATGGAATACATATTCGCAGGCATCTGGAAGGCCTTTGGTCTGATCTTCTCCCTGGACAGGGAGGTATTTGACATAACCTGGCTTTCTTTAAAGGTGTCTGCCATGGCTACCATTTTAGCTTCTCTGACAGGTATACCCGCGGGTTTTATCATTGGAACAGAAGACTTTATTGGGAAACGGGTATTGATCACCTTGTTCAACACCCTCATGGCTTTTCCCACTGTGGTAGTGGGTCTTTTACTATACTCACTGATCTCGAGACAGGGGCCGCTAGGGCCTTTAGGCCTTCTCTTCACTCCCTGGGCAATGCTCATAGGCCAGTTTATTCTGGCAACCCCTATTATAGTCGCCCTTACTATCTCCGCCACCCAGGGGATAGACCCAAGGGTGAGGCCTACGTCCCTTTCCATGGGCGCAAACAGCTTTCAGACTGCCGGCACTATGCTTTCCGAGGCAAGGTTCGCACTGATCTCCGCAGTAATTGCCGGCTTTGGCCGCGTGATAACAGAAGTTGGCTGTGCTTTGATGGTCGGTGGGAATATAAGGGGATATACCCGAACCATGACCACCGCAATTGCTCTCGAAACAGCAAAGGGGGAGTTTAGTTTTGCTCTGGCGCTGGGGTTTATCCTCCTCATGGTGGCCTTTTTGGTCAATATCTTCTTCCACTGGCTGCAGGGAAGAAGATGAGCTCTCAATAAGTCCATGAACATGAACGGAGCCATGACTAATGATCGAAAACTATCATTTTGCCATTAGAGACCTGACTCAATTTTATGATGGAAACAAGGTACTGGATATCCCGGATCTGGTAATCAAGAAAGGATTGATCTACGGAGTGATAGGCCCCAATGGATCAGGGAAAACCACACTTCTTTCCATCTTGTCCCTCTTAGCCAGACCCTCCTCAGGAAGGGTCTATTTTGATGGATTGGAGATTAATGGCCAGGGGAACAATGAATCTGCGTTGAGACGACAGATGGCCATGGTCCTTCAAAATCCCTTCCTCTTCAACATGACTGTGGAGAAGAATGTAGCTTACGGTTTGAAGATTCGCGGGTGGAGCAAAAAAGAGCAAAAAAACAAGGTGAGAGAATGCCTTGATTTGGTGGGGTTAACTGGTTTTGAAAAGAGGAAGGCACATGAACTTTCGGGAGGGGAAGCCCAGAGGGTGGCGATTGCCAGAGGGATTGCAGTAAACCCGAAGGTCTTGTTCCTCGATGAACCCACGGTCAACATCGACGAGACTCATATAGAGATTTTGGAAAAGGTTATTGAGGAATTGAACCGGAGGGACAAAACCACCATTATATTTACCACCCATGATCTGGACCAGGCATATCGACTGGCACATGGGGTTATTATTCTATCAGGAGGCCGGTTAAAAAAAGTCCTCTCAAGTGATAGTTTCAGAGATTCCGTCTAAATACCGCCCCTGTACTGGCCGATGTTACGAGTTTTGAATACCTGTAAAGATACCCCTTCATTATCTTCGGTTCAGGCGCTCTCCAGTTTCTCTTCCTCCTTTCGATCTCTCCCTCACTTACCTTCAGTGTAAGCCTCTTGTTGGGTATGTCCGTTTCTATTACGTCTCCGTTCTCTATAAAGGCTATAAGACCCCCTTCCGCAGCCTCCGGGGATATGTGGCCGATAGCCGCGCCCCTGGTTCCACCGCTAAACCTCCCGTCCGTCAAGAGTACCACATCTTTATCCAATTCCATGCCCACTATGGCAGACGTGGGTGTGAGCATCTCCCTCATACCGGGTCCGCCTTTGGGGCCTTCGTATCTTATGACGATCACATCTCCGGGTTTGACTCGTCCACCGAGGATCGATTCTACGGCTTCTTCTTCAGAGTCAAACACCTTGGCATTCCCTTGGCTTTTCAACATTTCCGGCGCAACCGCGGACTGTTTAACCACTGCTCCATCAGGCGCCAGGTTGCCCTTTAGAATGGCGATACCCCCCTTCTTGTGGTATGGGTTGTCCGGGGATCTGATGACACCTTTATTTATTACTTTTACACCTTTTAAGTTTTTTCCCATCCTCTTTCCCGAAACGGTCATAACATCTTGATCTATCAAGCCCAGGTTGACGAGTTCTGTCATGAGGGCCGGCACACCCCCTGCTTCATTCAAGTCTTCCAATCGATGGGGACCCCCTGGGCTCAAACTGCATAGATGAGGGGTTTTGCCGCTTATTTCGTTGAAAATCTCCAGTTCTAAGTTCAGGTTGGCCTCATGGGCGAGGGCGGGAACGTGAAGAACAGTATTAGTAGAACAGCCCAGGGCCATGTCTACTGCAATGGCGTTCCTAAAGGCCGCTTCGTTAGCAATGTCTCGTGGCTTTATCTCTTTTCCGAGAAGTTCCATTATCTTTGTGCCGGCAAGTTTTGCGAGCCTTCTTCTACCGGCATGGACAGCGGGAATCGTGCCATTGCCCGGAAGCCCCAGGCCCAGTGCTTCAGTCAGACAGTTCATGGAGTTGGCGGTAAACATTCCGGCACATGAACCGCATCCCGGACATGCCGTCTCCTCCAGTTCCCCCAGTTCAGCTTCGGTCATTTTATTCGATTTAACGGCCCCGACCCCTTCAAACACCGTGATCAGATCGATATCATGCCCCCGTCTCCTTCCCGCAAGCATGGGCCCTCCGCTAACCACTATCGATGGAATGTTAACTCTCAAAGCGGCCATTATCATACCTGGTACAATCTTGTCACAATTCGGTATCAGTACCAATGCATCGAACGGATGAGCATAGGCCATAAGCTCTACTGAGTCTGCAATAAGTTCTCTGCTGGCCAGGGAGTATTTCATGCCTTGATGGTTCATGGCTATGCCGTCACACACACCGATGGTAGAAAATTCTATCGGTGTACCCCCGGCTGACCTGATCCCCGCCTTCACGGATTCGGCAATTTCCTTCAGGTGTATGTGCCCGGGGATAATTTCACTGAAAGAGTTGGCAACCCCAATGATGGGACGTGCAATTTCCTCATCAGTGTAACCCATAGCCTTAAAAAGGGAACGATGGGGGGCTCTTTCCAGTCCTTTTTTCATCAAGTCACTTCTCATTAAACTATTCCTCCTGTCTCCTTATTGTCCCTTATTGCCAATGGGAATCGGCGAGCTTCTATAATCTGTTGAAAAAACTTCATGAGTTCGTTCCTGACACATACTACCGGGAACCTTTGTACTCCCCTTAAAACCCTGCAAAATATTCCATGACAGATCCTTAGGGACGGGGACGAAGTAACTTCCTCAAGTTGGCGCTCAGATTTAGGTTAGATTT
>DAOWME010000040.1 GCA_030643245.1 Deltaproteobacteria bacterium | reverse complement strand
TTAGGTTAGATTTGTTCGATCTGAAAGCGCAAAACCGCAGGAATAGTCCGACCTATTTCGAGGATTTTGTGCTTGAAGATCGGTCAAAGATGGCCTGAAGATGAGATGCACAAATGGGGAAGTTATTTCAGCCTCGTCCCTAACGCAATGCTGTTGACTGAATCACCAGAGAAGCTTCAACATACTGGATTTGTGTAACTGAACTGGTCGATAAATTATAGTTGATGACATTGAGGTGCAAAGAGGAGGGGAGATGTCAAGAGTTATAGAGGGGAAACTCGATGCCCGTGGTTTGAAGTTTGGGGTCGTAGTGAGCAGGTTTAACGATTTTATCGGTGAGAGATTGTTAAGTGGGGCGCTGGATGCCTTACGCAGGTCCGGTGCGGATACGAATGACATAGATATAGTGAAAGTCCCCGGTTCTTTTGAGATACCATTAGCAGCAAAAAAACTGGCCAAGTCTCAAAAATACAACGGTGTTATATGCTTGGGCGCCGTCATCAGAGGCGCTACCCCTCACTTCGAATACATTAGCGCCGAGGTTACCAAAGGCATTGCTACCGTTTCCCTTGAATGTGAGATCCCCATCTCTCTTGGTGTTATCACCACAGACAGTATAGAGCAGGCAATCGAGCGAGCAGGCTCAAAATCAGGCAATAAAGGCTGGGATGCGGCCATTTCTGCCGTAGAGATGGCCAACGTTCTGAAAGAGCTAGTCTGAATATATGGGGACTTATAATGAGTTCCCAAATTTCTAAGGAATTAGGCTCTTAATGCAGAGGATTTTGATGGGAGGAAGAAGAAAGTCTAGAGAGTTAGCCCTTCAGGCTCTCTATCAGATTGATACGAGTCACCAGAATGTTAGAGACGCCTTAGACCTTTTCTGGAAAAACTTCGAGAGCCTGGAGAGATCCCGAGAGTTCTCCGAGAGACTGGTAAAGGGTGTTTGGCGGTATAAGGATAAAATTGACAGTATCGTTGAAAGATACTCCGAAAACTGGAGATTGACAAGAATATCCAGGGTGGATAGAAACATATTAAGGTTAGCGATTTTTGAACTCTTGTACTGCAATGACATCCCATCCAAGGTTAGCATTAATGAAGCCATCGATTTGGGTAAAAAGTTCGGCTCTGAGAAATCAGGTTCGTTTATAAACGGCATCTTGGACAGTATATCAGCAGGCATCAATGAAGATGGATATCACGCAAAAGAGACAACTTAGGATTCTAATTTCTTCTAAGCCGGCAGATCAGTTGTGCAATCAGGCCATTGTCCTTTTTCTTTTCGAAAATGGACCTCTCCAGGGAAAAGCGGCGGAGTTAATAGATCGACGCCTGAATGGGGTTATTTACAGGTTAATTAAGGAAGAAAAGATCAAAGGCACATATGGGGAGAGTGTACTTGTTGCTTCAGAAGGAAGAATTCAAGCACCCAAGATTCTCGTACTCGGTTTAGGGGAAGCTTCTTCACTTGCCTGTGATAGATTAAGGAAAACTGCCGCCACCCTTTGTGAAACTTTAATGAAGATAGGGGTCTTCGATTTTGCCACTTCTATACCTGTCATGGAGATCCATGATGCTGATTATTCCCGAGTAGTTGAGATGTTTTTTGATGGGATAGTCTCAGGTTTGACATCGATGGCACAAACTCCAGAGACAGAAATTACCATGATAGATGAAGATAAAAGAGAAAATGAGATTATCGCTGGGTTGAATAGGGTAGTTTCAGGATACAGGGACAGAGTCAGGGTCTCGATATCCAGAGACGAGTTGGAGGGAGCCTTAGGGTCTGCCATGGAACAAGTGTTGCATGGTAGACCCTTAGTCCAAGGCAACCGGCCACACTTCCAGCGGGCATAATCCCAGCGTTTTGGGCCCTGGAAATTCTGGTGATTCCAGACTAGGATGAACCTCGCATGGTGAGATGCCTTTCCATTTTTCCATCACATCACTACCTTTCTAATGCACCACGTACAATAACCCACCGGTTTGATAAGAAAGGCCTTGTTGCCCTGCGCAGCATCATTCCCAGTTATTCGAGAACATGTACATCTCATCCTTCGTCCCCGTCCCTTATATTGTATACAATATCAATAAAATTATTGTTTGCAATTAACAAAACCTTATGATAAAAGGTTGTAGTATAGGTGTTTCTAATATATTCATAATCATACCTTCAAAAAGTATCGACCTGTTCAGTTGGTCAGATTTACCGCTTAACGCAATGCTTTTCACCTATTCATCAGAGACACTTCAATACACTGGGGTTGAGTAACTGCACAGGTCGAAAAGTATTGTTATGATACACAAAGCTGGGCACTTTCGTTTTCCTTAGAATCTATTAATGATTGTATGCTTTTTTATTTACACAGCCTGAGGAGAAAACAGGTGGAGGCTACAAAAAGAGATAACCTTGTAAATGGCCCCAGAGGGCTCAAGCTGGAGCCAACCGGTGGGAAGCCTTTAGAAAGAACGATTTACAACACCTTGAAGAAGGCCATACAGTTTGGATACCTAATGCCGGGGGAGCGACTGATCGAAACATCTCTAGCCGAAGAGTTGGATGTTAGTCGTACCCCGCTTCGGGATGCCATCAGGAAATTGTCCTTTGAAAAACTGGTTGAGATAACCCCCAATAAGGGTGCGACCGTTACGAAGCTCTCGTCCGTTGATGTTGAGGAGATCTATTTCATGGCCGGGGTGTTGCAGGGAGCGGCAGCAAGACGGGCCGTGGAATATATTGGGGATGGTGATATTGACAAGCTGAAAGACTATAAATCTAGAATGGAAGAGGCCGTCCGGCAGAATGATTACGAAGGGTGGCTCGTGTTGAATAATAAATTTCACGGGGTATTTGTGAACAAATGCAATATGCAGATGCTGGTAGAGTTGATCAAGGAGAAGGTGGACAGGATCCCCTATAACTGGGTTCTACTTGCGATCCGCCCCAATCCTCTGAAGGTTTACATGGAAGCCCATGAAAGGATAATCGAGGCCTTCATAAAGAAGGACGCCAATCTAGTGAGGTCTCTTGTGGAAAACCATATTTCAACAAATGGTGAGATACTTAAAGAATATCTGGAGAAGATTGCTTTAGCCTGAAGTTTCCTGGGCGGAGATAGACTCAGTCTGTCAAGCTCGCTCCCGACAGGCTTTAACGTTGGTGGTCGTTATTTAGGAGGATTTCATGGAGTTAGTCGAGAAGATGCTTTCTGGGAATCAACTTGCTCTGGCAAGGCTCATAACCAAGTTGGAGAACCGGTCAGATGATCTTCCTGAGATTATGAGGACCGTTTATCCCCATACAGGAAATGCCTATTGCCTGGGGGTAACCGGCCCTCCGGGCGCTGGCAAGAGCACATTAGTGGATGAATTGACTTCAGTGATGAGACAGAGGGGGTTGACGGTCGGGATAGTCGCAGTGGATCCCACAAGTCCATTTACTGGAGGGGCATTGCTTGGCGATCGGATAAGGATGCAGAAGCACTATCTTGATGACGATGTATTTATTCGAAGTTTAGCGACGCGTGGCAGTTATGGAGGGCTTAGCGCCTCGGCAAAGTGTATTGTTAAGGCATTAGATGCCTTCGGTAAGGATGTAATTATAGTAGAGACGGTTGGGGTGGGTCAGACTGAGTTGGAGATTATTGGGGCGGTGGATACGATTTTGGTGGTAATGGTTCCGGAAGCCGGGGACACTATTCAGACGATGAAAGCAGGCCTGATGGAGATCGCCGACATCTTTGCGGTAAACAAGGCCGACAGGGAAGGTGCAACCCAGATGGCCGCTGAGCTCAGGGCAATGTTGAGCGGCAGACAGATACCGACGTACTGGGAGATTCCCGTGATAGAGACCGAGGCTAGTAATTCTTTCGGGATAGAAGAGTTGTACGCTGAGATAGAGCATCATAGAGAGGTCTTATCAGAGACGGATCAGTTGTCAGCCAGACGTAGGAAGCAGAGAGAGGGCGAGCTTATTGAGATTGTCCAGAGAAGGATAAAAGAACAAATCATAGCCAGGATGAAGAAGGAAGAGAGGTTCTCTTCGTTGGTCAAGAAGATAGCAGACGGCGAAATTGACCCGTATTCTGCTTCCAATGAGATCTTTTCTGATAGAGTGCTTTTGCTGGATTGCTTCCAGTAATGAACTCCTTGTTATTAGATTCCCACGAGACTATTGCGAGAGAAGGAGGTCAGACTAATGGATAAAACGGAAGATATTCGAAAGGATAAGGAGAGGTGGGTTAAGGATTGCCTGGGTAAAAAGCCTGTCAAGGAAGCGAAGTCCGTGTCGGGTTTTGATCTGGATGTGGTTTACACCCCCGCGGATCTAAATGATTTCGATTATAAGAGGGACTTGGGGTTCCCCGGAGAGTATCCTTATACCAGGGGTGTATATGGCCCAATGTACAGGCGTAACCTCTGGACAATGAGGCAGTACGCCGGATTCGGAACTGCGGAAGAGACGAACGAGAGGTTCAACTATCTGTTAAAAGTAGGGAACACGGGTTTGAGTGTGGCTTTCGATCTGGCAACACAGATGGGTTATGATTCGGATGATCCCATGGTTGAAGAAGAGGTTGGCAGGGTTGGTGTTGCGGTGGACACTGTCAAGGATATGGAAACGATCTTCGCCGGGATGCCACTGGACAAGATAACCACCTCGTTTACCATCAATGGCTGTGCACCCATTATACTGGCGATGTATGTGGTGGTTGCGGAGAAGCAGGGTGTTCCCCTGGAAAAGGTGGGGGGAACCCTTCAGAATGATATATTGAAGGAGTATATGGCGCGGGGAACTTGGCTTTATCCTCCGGAGCCGTCCTTAAGGTTGACAACGGATATTATCGAGTTTTGCACAAAGAACCTTCCGAGGTTTAACCCCATAAGTATCTGCGGGGGCCATTTGAGAGGCGCAGGGGCAAATCCTGTTCAGGAAGGGGCATACTCCCTGTCGAATGCCATCACTTATGTGGAACGTGCAGTGGAAAGGGGGCTCGATGTGGACAGCTTCGCCCCCAGGTTGAGTTTCCTCCTTGCCAGTCGTGAGGAGTTCTTTGAGGAAATTGCAAAGATGCGAGCGGTCAGGCGTTTATGGGCGAAGATCATGAAAGAACGGTTTGGCGCCAAGGACCCAAGGTCCATGATGTTGCGGGTCTTTGCAGTAGGGGGAGGCGGGATAGATCTCACCAAAGAACAGCCTGAGACAAATATTGTCCGGGCGTCCATCGGTACCCTCGGCGTTATACTTGGCGGAGCACAGGCTGTAATGACCTGTCCGTATGACGAGGCATATGCCATCCCCACGGAAGAATCGGAACGACTTGCGCTCAGAACCCAGCAGATAATTGCCCATGAGAGCGGCGTAACAAAGGTGGTGGATCCCCTGGGAGGTTCTTATTACATTGAGGCTCTTACCAACCGCATAGAGGAAGAGATGAAGAAGATGATGGCCGATGTGGAAAAGAGGGGCGGGATGGTAAAGCTCATAGAGAGCGGCTATGTTCAGGGAGAAATCCTCAAAGGTGCCTATGAAGAAGAAAAGAAGCTCATATCAGGGGAGAAGGCAAAGGTTGGCGTCAACATGTTCAGGGTTGAGGAAGAGGAGAGAGACTTCGAGTTACACCAGTTGTCCCCTGAGACCTTTACGAATCAACTCGCCAAGCTCAAGGCCGTGAAAGAGGAGAGGGATGATAAGAAGGTGAAAGCCTCCCTGGATAGGCTGCGGTCGGCCCTCAAGGGGACTGAAAATACTATCCCCTATGTTATGGATGTGGTCAGAGCGTACGGTACACTTGGAGAGATCACTGCTCTTATGAAAGATGTTTTCGGCAAGTTTAGAGAGCCTTCAGTAGTTTGACAGATTGCGGAAAAGTGCACCTCTTGATAGACACTATCTAAACGCAGCAGGGCACTTTTTCTAAAAGAAAGTGCCCTGCTGCGCAATTCATATCATAGCTTTTTGAGAAGGTGCTAATTTGGAGGAGGAGTTTTCATGGGTAAAAGAGAGATCCCAATAAGGGTGCTTGTTGCAAAGCCGGGCCTCGACGGCCATGATAGGGGGGCAAAGGTTGTAGTGAGAGCCCTGAGAGATGCAGGGATGGAAGTGATTTATACCGGCTTACATCAAAGCGTTGATCAAGTTGTGGCCACGGCTATTCAAGAGGATGTGGACGTTATCGGGCTCAGCATACTTAACGGTGTTCATATCCCTATCTCAAAAAAAATTATTATGAAACTTAAGGAAAAGGGCGTTGAAGATAGGTTAATTACGGTTGGAGGGGTGATACCGACAAAAGAGGATGAAGAGGAATTAAAGAGAATAGGTGTGCATGGTGTTTTCCCCACATCTACGCCCTTTGATGTCATAGTGGGTTTTATTGAAAGCAATGTGCACGCTCGGTAGTTTGGTTACTATCTAATAAATGAACTCCTGAGAAAATGAGCACTCATTAGTGTCCACCCAGAAATGAGGTTTTTTGTTCAAGATCAAGGCATGCGAAAAAAATAACCGCAGGCATATGTTGTAATATTCCGAGGATTATTTTTTGAGCATAACGCAGATATTGTGCAAAAAGACCATTTATGGATGGACACTCATTAGGCGCCACCCCGGTCAGGGGCTACTAACCTTAGTAAAGGAGATAAAGATGGCTACTACGGAAAAACTCGCCGGTTTCATAGTGGAAACAGGTTTCGACAGTATCCCTCCTGAAGGGATCGAGGTTGTCAAAAGGGTTTCTCTCGATTGTCTGGGGGCAACATTGGCGGGTTATGATCACCCAATGGGGAAGATAATAACCGACTTTGTAGGAGAGTCAGGCGCATCCCCCAGAGCAACGGTGATAGGGGCGGGATTGAAGACTTCTCCCGCTGACGCATCTCTTGCCAATGGAACGATGGCCCATGCCCTAGATTACGACGATTACAGCCTGGAATTGTGTGGTCATCCGAGCGTATCTCTTTTGCCTGCCATTCTTGCCTTAGGTGAAGACCGGGGAATTTCAGGGAAGAAGGCCATAGAGGCGTATGTTATCGGTTTTGAGGTGGAATCGAAGCTTGGATCCGGACTCAATCTGAGACACTATGAGTTAGGCTGGCATGCAACATGTACCTTAGGCACGATGGGTGCAGCGGCTGCCTGTTGTGCAATGCTGGGATTGGACGTGGAGAAAACGAGGATGGCGTTGGGTATCGCCGCGTCTGAAGCCGGGGGTCTGAGACAAAATTTCGGGACCATGACCAAACCTTTCCATGCCGGTCTCTCCGCCCGCAATGGTCTAATTGCAGCGGCACTGGCAGAAAAAGGCTTCACCGCTGACAAGAATATAATGGAAGCGGAATACGGATTCTGCAATCTATTTTGTGGGAAGGGGGAATATGAGCCGGAAGCCATAACAGGAAATCTCGGGAACCCCTTTGCGATTTTGAAACCAGGCATCAGTATAAAGCCATACCCTTCCTGCGGCGGCACTCATACGGCTTTGGATGCCATGCTGTATCTGGTCAAAGAGCATGACATCAAACCCGAAGATGTTGAGGCGATTAATGTCGATGCCAATGAGTTACTCCCGAAAGTCTTGATTCATTCCAGACCCCAAAGCGGTCTGGAGGGAAAATTCAGTATGGAGTTTTGCACTGCCGTAGCCATTCTGGAGAGGAGAGCTGGGCTTGAACAGTTCACCGACGAAAAAGCGAAGGATCCTAAGGTGGTGGAACTTGTGAAGAAGGTGACCATGACCACATCACCCGAATTGAAGGTAGATGGGGCTGCTGCCTCTGTTCCGGTGAATGTGGTGGTGAAGCTCAAGGATGGGAAGGAATTCTCCCGTCGGGTCGATATAGCCAAGGGTAACCCTGCTGTCCCTTTGAGCCGGGAGGAAGTGGCAGACAAATTTAAGGATTGCGCTCGGCCCGTCCTGTCTGCGGAAAAATCGGCACGTGTTGTAGAACTCATGGACAACTTGGAAGACCTGGTAGATATTAAGGCGTTGATGGAACTGGTGGCTTGAAAACATGACGTAGGTATGTTATAGATCTTTATCAGAGGATGGGCCGAATATTAGGCAGATTGGGTTATGTCTAGCTGCTGACATAGAAAATTCGGCATCATAACCGACTGAGACCGAAAGACAGGTGGTCTTTGATTCAAAGAAGATTAAGTGAGAAAGGAGGAGGTTTATTGTGGAATGGGATATTGGACGCATAACCAATAAAAGGGCCATACTCACCCCGGACAAGACAGCTTTGATATATGAGGATAACCCTGTCACATACAAAGAGCTGAACAACAATGTCAACCGCATCGCTCACTCTCTGAAGGAGAAGGGGCTCAAGAACGGTGATCGAATCGCGGTCTTGTCTTTGAACTGCCCTGAGTTTCTCGAGGTATATTTTGCCACGGCAAAGCTCGGCGCTATCTTTGTCCCTATGAATTTTCGGCTGGTGGGTCCTGAAGTTGAATACCAGCTTAACAACAGTGGCTCGAGCTTTTTTTTGTTCCATGATGTGTTCACCGGAATAGCCGATTCCATCCATTCCAAGGTAAAGGTGGGGAAGGATAATTTCATTTATATTAAGAGCGGGAAGTCCGAGGTGCCCGGGTGCCCGTCATGGGCCACAGACTACCACGACCTTGTCAAGGATTCTTCCACGGATGAACCAACCCCGGACAAACCTGTTGACCTGGATGATATCCTTGCCATCATTTATACATCTGGCACTACCGGTGCACCGAAGGGGGCGTCGGTTTCCCACCTGCAGACCTATTTTAAGAACGTACAGATCATGAATTATATGGACATGAGGTCCGATGATCTGTTTCTCGCTCAGTTGCCTCTCTTTCATTCCGGGGGGCTCTTTGTGGTCACCACACCTGTTTTATGGAGAGGTGCCAGTATGCTCCTGAGGCAAGATTTCGATCCGGCACAGTTTGCCGAAGATATCGGAAAGCACGGGCCGACCATAATAATTGCCCTGACCACAATGTGGCGGTTTGTCCTCGAGACGGGAAGGCTTGATAGTATCGATACAAGCAGCGTGAGGGTAGTCTTCGGAGGTGGAGAGAGAACCCCTGTAACTCTACTGGAAGAACTGGCGGCAAGGGGGCTTCGCTTGCAGCAGGGGTTTGGTCAGACAGAGAACTCTGCCATGATGATGTTGCCCAAAGAAGATATTGAGAGAAAACAGGGCTCCATCGGCATACCAGGGTTCTCAACCGAGGTCTGGATTGCGGATGATGACTGGAATAAGCTTCCTCCTGGTAAGATCGGCCGGATTGTCTGCAAGGGGCCCACGAGGATGACCGCCTATTGGGAAATGCCTGAAAGGACAGCCGAGGCCATCGTCAATGGTGTGCTTGATACCGGTGACTTGGGTTACATGGATGAGGAAGGTTACTTCTATATGGTGGATCGGGCCAAGGACATGTATCGTAGCGGAGGTGAAAATGTCTACCCTGCGGATGCGGAAAAGGCCCTGCTGGAAAATCCCAAGGTCATGAATGTCTCAATCATAGGTGTGCCTGATGACAGGTGGGGTGAGACGGGTAAGGCCTTTATTTCCCTCAAAGAAGGGGAGACCCTTAACCTTGAAGAGGTCCACGAGTTTCTCAAAGGGAAGGTGGCCAAGTACAAGTTTCCCTTGCATCTGGAATTTATGAAAGAACTTCCTTTGACAGCCACCGGCAAGGTCAAGAAGGTGGAGTTGAAGGAGAAGGAGCAAAAGCGCCGGGAAGCAGAAGAAGGATAGGCGTTGCCACAGGCGGCATCCTATGGGGAGTTGAGACGGAGCTCTTCATGGAAATGGCGCAATCACACAACCTTTTAGGAGGCAAATATGGAAGAAAAACCGATGGAGGTAACGAGGACAATTGCCCGTTTTATAACTGAGACGGACAGTTCCCAGATCCCTGCCGAGGTTTACAATCATGCTAAGGTCTGTTTCCTGGATTGGCTCGGCGTTACCATGGCGGGAAAAGATGAACCCCTTGTATTAAAGCTAATAAAGTACACCGGTCTCATGGGTGGCAATGAACAGGCATCCGTGCTTGGACACAGTATAAAAAGATCGGTGGAGCACGCTGCGTTGATAAATGGCGCAGCATCGCATGCCCTAGATTATGACGATTCGCTTCTGGCCTTCCAGGGACACCCATCAGTGACTCTATTCCCCTCGGTCTTGGCGCTCTCCGAATGGAAAGGGAAGAGTGGATATGATTTTATGACGGCTTATATCATAGGGCTGAAGGCAGGCTCGTGCGTGGGGTTATGTGCAGGCATGGGACACTACATGGCAGGATGGCACGGAACCTCGACCATGGGTCACCTCGCATCCGCGGCGGCTTCGGCAAGGGTCCTGGGGCTTGATGAGCAACAGACCGTATTCGCTCTGGGGATCGCCGGGACTCAGGCCTCAGGGTTAAAAAGGGTATTCGGAACCATGTGTAAGCCGTTTCATGCAGGGAAATCATCGATGGCCGGTTTGATGTCTGCCCTCCTCGCGGGTGAGGGTTTTACGAGCGCAGAGGATATACTCGAAGGTCAGCACGGGTTTTTTCAGGTCTTGCAGGGACAGATGAATAAAGACGTACTCGGTACCCTTGGGAAGACCTGGGAGATTGACAACATGGCACAGAAGTACCATGCTTCCTGCCATGCCACCCATTCTCCTATCGAAGCAGCTTTGGAAATTGTGAAGAAAGAAGGCCTGAACCCTGACGAGATCAAATCGATGAAGATCTATTGCTCTGAACTTGCCATAGATGCCGCCGGTAAACCAGCCCCATCTACGGGTCTGGAAGGTAAATTCAGTATTGCCTATTGTGTGGCCAATGCTCTGCTGAGGGGAAATACAGGTATGCAGGCGTTCACCGATGAGAAAGTGAATGACCCTGCAATAAAGGAACTCTGTAAAAAGATAACCGTTGTCACTGACAAAGAATTCTCGGAGCTGCAAGCTAGGGTCGAGATTGAAACAAGCCCAGGCCAGGTATTTTCCGGTCTTTCGGATGTTATGAAAGACGTTCCTCCCTATGATGTAAAGGAAGTGAAGATCAAGGCGAAATTTATGGACTTGTGCAGCCCAGTCATCGGTGAAAGTAAAGCAGGTAAATTGCTGGAGCAAATTGTATCCCTCGAAAAAGTTGAGGACATGAAGGACCTGACTCGTCTGATTCAAGGGTGACCCCATGGAGGAGTAACGGCCTTAACATGGGGCGTCTTGTAACGCCCCTGTGGTTAAAAGGTAGAGTGGGTGGAGCGGTCGAGGGACTGGTGGAACAGGACATAGAGAAAGAAGTCAGGGGAGGTTTCTATGGTCAGCCAAGAAATCATAGATAAAGCAGCACAGCTCATCTTAAAGAAGAGGAGGGTGGTGGCCCTGACCGGGGCTGGAATCTCCGCTGACAGCGGGATTTCCACATACCGGGACCGGGGTGGATTGTGGGACCGTTACCCGGAAGGAAGTTCCGGTGGAATTATGGCGGTATTGGCCAACCACCCTGAGGATTCCCGCGAGATCTTAACAGGGGTCTTTGACAGCATCAAAGCAGCCAGACCCAATCAAGGTCACCGGGCTCTCGTTGATCTCGAGAAGATGGGCTATCTGAGGTCGGTTATTACCCAAAATGTAGACAACCTTCACAGAGAGGCCGGCAACTCCTGTGTCATGGAAATGCATGGAAATATCTACCGGCTTCGCTGCCTGAAGTGCGGCAGGAAGGAGATACTGGAACGACAGCAGTATTTTGAGATGGTTGCCGAGTCGTTTAAGAAGATGGATCGAGTTTCACTGGAGGATCTGCTGCCCGGTCTTCCTCCGTGTTCTTGCGGGGGGAAGACACGCCTTGACTTTGTGGCGTTCGGAGAGCCGGTCCAGGAACTTGCGGAAGCACAAGCGGAGACCATGGCCTGTGATCTGATGTTAATTCTGGGCACTTCAGGGGTAGTCTACCCTGCGGCTGCACTTCCTGCACAGGCCAAGTCACACGGGGCCATCTTGATTGAAATCAACCCGGAGAAAAGCGCCCTTACCGGCCAATGTGATCTCTTTATAGATGGGAAGACAGATGATATCCTTCCTCGGATAGTTTCATCGCTTAAGGGGATTGGTGGATGAAAAGAAGACGGACTTCTTAAAGAAGAGAGGAACTTCTTTTATGGTATGGGAACAAACAGCAACTCCGGACGACGATTATGTCTTCCGGTACAGAATAGACGAACCTTCCAGTGGAGGAGACAGCCACCGCGATTCCAGGCTGGAGTTGGTGAGGAAAGATTTGCGGAGTATCCTCGATATAGCAATCCCCTGTAATGGAGATTCTGAGGTAAAGATCGACGGATTCAAGCTGATGAACAACAGAGGTGTTGTACATAGACTCTTCGATCAAGATGAAGAGGATATAACCTCATCAGATGGTAATAAAGAGGGTGTTCCCCTATCCCATAAGAATAGAATGGAACCGGACAGAAGAGAGGGTAATTTTGCCGAAAGAGAGGAAAAGAATACGGGATGTTCCTTCCAGTCCGCAAAAAATGCCGCTATCTATGAACCAACCATTGAGTATATTAAGAGACGACTGGAGAGTTTGCTGGATTTGGTCGATCTTGAAAAAGACGGGAAGGCAGTGAAGGTTGACGGCTTCAGGCTGAAAGACCTCTCTCAGTGGGTTGAGGAGTCAACCTGTGACCCCGCCGACCTATTGGTATATATAGCGAATAGATGCAACTGTAACTGCATATTCTGTTACAATAGGGGATGTCCTCCGTCTCTGGCGCTTGTCAGCCCTTCCAGATATCCTGAAGAAGAGTTCAAGGAGGTAGAGACCAGGCTCAGATATTTTTCCCCTGGAAGAGGCCGGGCCTTATTCACCAGTCTGGGAACCTGCTTCGAAGCATTCATTCATCCCCGTTTCAGAGATGTACTGGAAGGTATTCGACAGAAAACCGGCAGGCTCATAAGAATGTCCACCAACGGCACCACCCTGACATCGGAGATGATTGACTACCTTTCAGGGTTCGGTCCATTTCACCTGGATATCGCTTTACACAGCTCTTCGCCCACCAGGAGACATAGGTTGATGCATGACAGGACTCCGGGAGTGGCGATCAACTCACTGCCTCTGCTCAGGAAAGCGGGTATTGTCTACGATATAGCTATTGTGCCTTGGCCTGATGGGTCCATCGGGGAGATGCTGGATGACTTGGAAAAGACGGTTCACTATGCTGATAAAAACCTCGCCCATCTTGTACAGATTTGTCTGCCGGGCTATTCCAGGTACTTCTCGGAAAAGACACCCTTCAACCACGATTTTGTGTGGGAGACGGTTACAAAAAAGGTGAGAGATATAAGGCCTCAACTCGAAGTACCCATAGTAGTCAGACCAGCTATATATGAAGAGGGCCTCTTTTGCCGGAAGAAGAACGTACCGGAGATTATCGGGACAGTCAAGGGATCCCCCGCGTACTACGGCGATCTGCGAAGGGGTGACATAATAACAAGGATCGGCGGCAACTTGATGCGCAATAGACCGGCAGCCAGGGGCCTTTTTTCCGTTTTACAGACAAGCGGGACAGGATCCGTGGCCGTTGAGGTCTTGAGGAAAGGGCGCAGATTGGAATTATTGCTTGACTTGGGGAGGGTTTCATACCCATATTCAAAGGAGGTGGATACGCATCTCGGGACAGTCTTCATGGGTGCAGGTCTCAGGGCAGGATATTTGGAGTCATTACAAGAGCTCATAAAAGAAAAGAAGGCAAAGAATATTTTGCTACTCACGTCACTCCTTGTTAAGCCATTACTCGAGCAAATCATCAGTGAATCCCTGTTTTTTGGAGGCGGGGACTTTAGTCTTGATATCCGTGTTCCTACAAACCGGTTTTTCGGGGGTAATATCTGTATGGGTGATTTACTGGTAGTTGAGGATTACATTGATTATTTGAGGGATTATATAAGCTTGACTGGGACAAGACCCGAACTGGTGGTAATCCCATCTTCACCCTTCAACCTGGGTGGGTGGGGAAGGGATTTGACGGGAAGGGTATACCTGGATATAGAGAGGGAGACAGGCATACCGGTAGAGGTCCTTGAATGTCAAACAATCTATGATTAGGCGTAAGTCTTGCTTTTAATAACATTATTGAGGAGGTATTTAACATGGCGCAGGAAAGGAAGATAAAGGTCTTAGTAGCAAAACCAGGGTTGGACGGACATGATCGTGGCGCAAAGGTCCTATCCTTTGGTTTGAGGGATCAAGGGATGGAAGTGATCTATACGGGGAGGAGACAGTCAGCAAAACAGATTGCGAACACTGCCCTTCAGGAGGATGTTGATGTTGTGGGACTGAGCTGCCTTTCAGGGGCACACCTGACATTTTTCCCCAAGGTTGTAGAACTCTTAAATGAAGAGGGCGCAGAAGATGTCCTGGTTATAGGTGGTGGCGTTATACCTGAGGACCATATCCCTATACTCAAGGAGAAGGGCATTGCCGAGATATTTACTTCAGGGGCTATGACAAAGGATATAGCGAAGTATATCAGAAGCAACGTGCGTAAACAAGCGTGATAGTCTCCCGCTGAATTTAGTAACTTCTCCGCCGTGAGACTTTGAAAACGTGAGCCTGGAAGGAGGTAGATCTATTATGGACAAGGAAAAACTAGGTAAGATAAAAGAGGATAGGAAGGAGTGGGAAGAAAAGGTATTGAAGCCTGCGGCCAAGAGATTCAGGATGACGGACAGGATGACGGAGTTCCACACGCCTTTGGAAATCGAAGGTTTTGACTTTGAACAGGATGTCGGTTTCCCCGGGCAGTACCCGTTTACAACCGCACCCTACCCTGTAAATTTGGTGCCTGCGATCAAAAGAGGCGCAAAGGCCGGCGGGTTGAAGAGGGCAGGGCAGTATTCCGGTTACGGCACCCCTGAAGACACGAGAGATTACTACGAGCATATGAGAAAGCTGAACTGGTTGGGCGGTCCGAACCTGGCGCTGGATCTGCCTACCCAGTGCGGGTACGATTCGGACAACGAGATGGTTGAAGGAGAGGTGGGCAAGGTCGGTGTAGCGATCGATTCCCTAAGAGACTTCGAGGTCATATATGAGGCGTTTACGGGAGATCAGGATGTGGATAAGATCGCCACGAATATCACCATGAATGCTGCCGCGAATATCATGATCGCCATGTATATTGCCCTCGCGGAAAAGAGGGGCATACCCATGGCCAAGTTGAAGTGCACACCTCAGAATGATATATTGAAGGAGTTCGTGTCCCGCGGCACCTATATATTTCCTCCGACGCCTTCCATGAGGATGTTTAGAGACAGCATCGTCTTCTTTACGGAGAACCTGCCCGGTGTAAACATAACAAGTATCGGCGGTTATCATATTCGTGAGGCAGGATGCACAAGGGAGCAGGAGCTGGGTTTCAGTATGTCAATAGGCGCAGCCTACCTGCAAGAAGGTGTTAACGCGGGTGTCGATATAGATGCCTTTGCTCCCAAGTTTACGTTCAACGGGTTCGGTGGGAGCATGCAAGTATACGATGAGATTGCATTTCATAGGGCAGTCAGAAGGATGTGGGCAAAGATCTTAAAGGAAAGGTTCGGCGCCAAAAACGAGGACAGCATGCGAATCCGTGTTCCCATGTTTGCCCATATAGGCTGCAGTAGCACAACAAAGCAGCGTGCCCTCAATAATCTAAGCCGGACGGTCGTAGGAGCCATGGCCGGCATTATGTCAGGGGGACCGCCGGCGGCTTTCCCGCCATATGACGAGCCATTGGGGCTGGGGTGGAGCCTCGAGGCAAGGCAGTTAGCAGAGGATGCAACTCGAATCATAATGTACGAGACCAAGATGTGTGACGTAATAGACCCATTTGCAGGTTCCTATTTCATGGAGTCTCTCACCAATAAGATGGAAGAAGCCGGGTGGGAAGGGATGAAGAAGATCGATGAGATGGGGGGCGCCGTAAGAGCCATTGAGACCGGTTATATGCAGCGGGAGACAGCAAGGAGCGCCGCTGATCGTCAGGCCAAGGTCGAAAGGGGAGATGAGCTGATCGTAGGTGTCAATTGTTTTACAGCGGATTATGAGCTTGATGTTACCACCAGTAAGATTGTCGAGCACCCGTATGACGAGGAGAAGAGGTATGAGTCGGAAAAATTGCAAAAGGCTAACCTGGCCGAAGTGAAGCGTACGAGAAACAACCGCGAGGTGACCAGACTTCTTGGGGAACTGGAAAAGGCCGCAAAAAAAGAAGAAGTGATTTTGATGCCTCTCTTTATAGATTTGGCAAAGGAATATGCCACCCTTCAAGAACAGGTCGACGTCTTGAGAGGCGTGTTTGGCGAGTGGGAGATGGATACATTTGTTTAAATGAGATTAGACGTAAAGGGGGGCAGATGAAGCAGTTAAATTCT